>JBBDKK010000064.1:0-5536 GCA_040879395.1 Phycisphaerales bacterium | reverse complement strand
TTCAGCAGCGACAGGTCCGGCTGGATCTCATCCTCCCACGCCGGGTCGATCTCCTGCGGATTGGCCTCCAGCTCCGCGATCAGCCCCAACGCCGGCTCCGAGGCCCGTTTGGTGGAGATCACCAGCTCATATTGCCCCTTGCCCATCGTGGAGCCGTAGATCGAACTGATCGCCGACACCGACGCGTCGATCACCCCGGCCATGATCCCGTGCTCGCGCAGGTGGGCCGCGTGGAGGTGCGCGATGGCCGAGGATTGGTAGTAGGCGATGCGGTGCATGAAACCTTTCGGGGTTTTCTCGCGGTGGGTTATCGGGCTCAGGCCTGGGCCGGCGCGCCCGGCGCGGGCTCGGCGGCGTCGGCCCGCATGAAGAGGGCATCGCCCTTGTCGATGGTCTGACCGGGCCTGATGCCGTACTTCCCGTCCCACGCGGCCAGTTCGCTCAGCGGGGCCGCGAACGCGGAGTTGGGGTCATTGGGGTCGATCAGGTGCTCGCAGCCCCACACCCGCCACAGCGTGGCCATCTTCTCGGGCATCGCCGGCGACAGCAGCAGTGAGGCGATCCGCAGGGCCTCGGCGCAGCTGTAGAGGATCGCCCCCAGCGCCCGCTCGCCGCCCTCGAGCGTATCGAGCTGCTTGGCCAGCGTGAACGGCGCGCAGAACGAGATGAAATCGTCCACCTGCCGCACGATCGATCGGGCCGAAAACAGCATCCCCTCCAGGTCCAGCGTCTCCAGCGCACGCACCGCGTCTTGGACCGCCCCGCTCGTAAACGCGGCTAGGTCGTATGTCCGCCCGGGGTCTTCCGACGCTTTGCCCGCGTTCTCCAACGCCAGCAAGGCGATCCCCAGCGCCTTGCCCCCCTCGAAGCCGAAGCGACCATCGCAGGTGTGCTCCAGACGGCCCCCGAAATACTTGTTCACCATGTTCCCCACGCGGCTGAGCGAGTTGCCCACCGAGTTGGCCAGGTCCGCGTTGTAGACCTCGATGAACCGCGCGTGGGCAAAGTCCGCATCGTTGGCCCCCAGCGGCCCCTGCGTGGTCAGGAACCAGCGGACCGCGTCCAGCGAGTACTTCTCGCTGTACGCACGCAGCTGATCGATCTCGATGAAGTTGCCCAGCGATTTGGACATCTTGCGGCCCTCGGCGATCCAGTACGCGTGGGCGTACACCGTCGCCGGCGGCTCCTTGCCCAGCGCGTGCAGCATCGCTGGCCACACCACCGCGTGGAACCACAGGATGTCCTTGGCCATCAGGTGCACCACCTCGCCGTCCCAGTATTTCCCCCGCTCGTCGGTGTCCACCGTCGTCAGGTAGTTGCACAGGGCCTCGATCCATACATAGATCCGGTGGCTGTCATCCCCGGGCATCCGGATGCCCCAGTCCGCATCGCCCTCCTTGATCTTGCGGGAGACGGGCACCGGGCGCAATCCCTGCTTGAGCCGCCCCAGCACCTCGTTCTTGCGTGCCTCGGGCAGCACCCGGATCGCACCGCTTTCGATCTGCTCGCGAAGCCACGGTTCGTAGCGCGGCAGATCGAAGAACCAGTTCTGCTCGACGCGTTTCTCGAGGGGCCGGCCGGTCACGGGCGACTTGAAATCGTGCTCTTGGGCGATGGTATCGGTGAGATACTCCTCCTGCGAGGGGTCGTACCAGCCCTCGAAGTCACCCAAAGTGATGATCCCGTCATCCTTGAGTCGCGTGATGTACTCGACGGCCTTGCCGATGTGCCGCTCCTCGGTGGTGCGGACGAAGTCGTCGTTGCTGAAGTTCATGAAGGCGAAGGCCTCGCGGAAACGCTCTGCGTTGATCGTCGCCCACTCGTAGGGCGTCTTCCCGTTCTCCGCCGCCGTCCGGGACACCTTCTCGGCGTGCTCGTCGGTGCCCGTCAGGAAGAACACATCCCGCCCGATCAGCCGCTGGGCCCGGGCCGCCACATCCGCGATCAGCGTGGTGTAGCAGTGCCCGATGTGCGGGCGATCGTTCACATAGTAGATCGGGGTCGTGATGTAGTACGGGCTCTGATTGGGCGTGGTGTCGGGCATTGCCGGGGATTGTAGATCCGCCGCCTCCCCCGGGGCGTACCACCACCCGGCGCGGTCACCCGCCGCCGGCACTTATCGGCCTCAGGCAGCGTCGGGCGCGGATTGAACTTTTCGCGCTATGCTTTGGCTTACCGGGAATACTTCGGCCGTGTGCGCGGTTGAAATGCACGATGCGAGGGGCGAAGGTTGGAGCGTCAGCAGTTCGAACAACTCGCTCTGGAGCATCTGGACGCGGTGTACAGGATGGCCCTGCACCTGAGCCGCCGGCCCGACGAGGCCGACGAGTTGGTTCAAGAAGTGTACGCTCGGGCGTTCCGCCCTCGAACAATCGAGCGTTTTGAAGACAAGAGTGCCGCGGATGATCCCACCTCCGGCAGCGGGGGCATGCGATCTTGGCTGTTCGCCATCTGCCACAATGTGTTTTATACCCGGCTCAAGAAGCAGTCACGACGCCCGACAAGCGTGGAATCCTTCTTCAGCGAGTCCTCCAGCGAGACCGCCCCCAACGAGCCACCGCCCGTCTGGGACCGCACGGATCTCGATTGGGAGCATGTCGACGCCCGGCTGAAGTCGGCCATCGACGATTTGAAAGAAGAATACCGTGAGGTCCTCATGCTCTGGGGCGTGGACGGCCTCAAGTACCGCGAGATCGCCGAGATCACCGAGGTCCCCATCGGCACCGTCATGAGCCGCCTCCACAGGGCACGCAAGCTCCTGTCCGACAAGCTCATGAGTGATGAAAAAGTGGTCGATGATCTAGGCCTGAGGATGCTCACCTCCGAGCCGGAATGACCCCTCTCCAAACCCTCCCCGGCTTCCGGCCGACCGCAAGCAAGAACAGACTCAAGCCGCATACCCCCCGGCAGTGGACACCCGACGATGACCGATCAACCCAACCATCACAACACCGAGCAGGCACAGCGAGCGTTCTTCGATGCGCTCCTTCAGCAGCGGCCCCTGCCCATCGGCCCGCTGCTGCGTGCCCGCGCCGATGACGAACTCACCGAATCCCAGAACCAGCAGCTCGACGAGTTGATCGCGGATCACCCCGAAGCACCCGCGCAGATCGAGTTCGAACGCGCCCTTCGCGGCTCCTGCGCCCGTGCCATGGCCGGCCCCCGCTGCCCCGAGGCCCTCGCCGCGCGAATCGCCGCCACGGCGGGCGTCGCGAGCGCAACCGGCCATGCCGCGTATTCCGCCGATGACACCCTCCCAGCCATCGGCCATGCCTCACAGAACACCCGTCAGAGCGGTTTCTGGTCCGATCGGCTGGCCTCGCGCATCTCCCCGGTCCTGGCCATCGCCGCCGTGCTGCTGCTGACCTTCGCCGGCGTCCTCGTCTGGCAGAGCGTGGAGTTCTCGGGCAATGTCACCCCCGTGCCCGGCCTGAGCATCGAGCAGGCATCCTACTACCAACGCGTCAGCGACTTCGTCGCCCGCGAGCACACCCGCTGCGCCGACGACTCGGCGGCCCAGAACAAGCTCATCGAGCACGATATCAGCCAGGCCCTCGCCTACTTCTCCGCAGCCTTCGGCCAGGAACTCAGCGCCCCGGATCTCGCCAACGCTCGGGGTGGGCTCAGCTTCTACGGCGGCGGCGACTGCCACCTGCCATCCACCGGCCGCTCGGGCCACCTCCGCTTCGATGCCCTCACCGACGACGGCCGCACCGTCACCATGAGTCTCTTCATCGCCCCCGACCCCGGCATCCTGCCCCTCGACGAGGGCAAGACCTACGCCCTCAAGTCCAAGGCCTGCGACGACGCCGGGGCCCAGCTCTACGCCTGGATCAGCAGCGGCATCCAGTACCTGCTGGTCACCGACGCTCCGGGCGATCTCTGCTCAGAAATGCGGAGCGTCATGAACGCACCCGAGATACTCGGCAGTCTCTAAGCCCCTCAACCGCTCAACTCCCGCCCCGCGTTCACCCCTGAATGCGGTTTGTCGCCGTTGGCCCCCGGTTTCTGCGAACCGGGTGCCCAACGGACCGAGTATAATAAGATGTCCCAAAGGAGTATCACCATGCCCGCTTTCATCAACAACATGCCGCTTCTCGCCGCCGCACTCCTGCTCAGCAGCGCATCGGGGCTGGCCATGGGCCAGAACGCCCTCGGCGACGGGCGCGCACTCGATGCCAATCCCGGCCAGCACGGTCCCAACAACTACCAGCGCCCCAGCCTAATCGATGAACTCCGCTTCCGCAACTCCATCGCCACCGGCAACGCGCCCGGCGGCCTGAGTTTCCGCGGCGACATCGGCTACCGCGCACCCGGCGAGTTCACCGGGCAGCTCGGCTCCGACGCCCTCTTCGCCTTCCGCCGCGACTCGCTCTATTCCGGCCTTGCCGGCATGGGCATCCGCGGCACCGACGCGCTCCAGTACCAGTTCGCCCTGACCACCGGCTCGGCACCGCCGAGAAACCTCATCGGCAACCTCTCATACACCCGCGACGACCTGTATTCCGGCGGCTACACCAGCCAGCAACCCGATGGCCAATACAACTCGTCGGTCGGCTCCACCCAGGTCATCGGCTTCGACAACGAAGTCGACGACCTCGATCTCCGGGGCCAGGCCCTCTCTGTGCTCCCGACCGCCTACGACGGCGGCAGCTCCATGCTGGGCACCCTGCGATCCCCCTCCACCTACACAACCACTTCCTCCCTCCAGCCATCGCTGATGTCCGTCTATGAGCAGGGCCTCGACCGCAGGCAGTACGGTCTGGTCTCTTCCCCGCTGCTGGGCGTGACCTCCACGCCGCTGATGGAGGAGGAACGCCCCGGCAACCCGCTGGTGGCCCGCCCCTCCAACGCCGATACGGACCCCCGGACCCCCGGCGGGTTGCCCTCGACGCGCGTGATCACTTCCTACGATGAACTGATCCAGGAGATGCGCGAACGCGTCGAGACCCGCCGCACCGATGCCGCCGCCGACCGATCCATCAGCTACGACCCCGACGAATCCAACGACGAGTGGCTCATCCGCCAGATCAACGAACTCCGCCAGCAACTCTACGGCAACCAAACCGACCAGCGCACCCAGCCCGCAGATCAGCCCACGGACCGGCCTGGCGATCAGCCCAGTGATCCCAGCGGCAATCAGCAGGACAGCACGCCCGGCACCGGCCAGGGCGAGGACGATGACGCCCTCTCCAACCTCCCCCCGACCGTCCCTGTCCCCGACAACAGCGACAGCCCCCTCACCAGGGCGATCGAGGAGAAGCGGGGCGGCCTGCGCCGTGATGAGGGCGTCCAGCTCTACAACCCCACCGAGATCGCCATCGACCGCGAGACGCTCGAAGTCCTCCGGGGAAACGCTGCCAACGAGGTCGAGCAGCTTCTCGACCCCGACGCCGCCGGACGCGATATCTACGCCGAGCACATCACCCGGGGCCAGCAACTGATCCGCGACGGGCGGTATTTCGACGCCGAGGAACGCTTCACCCACGCCCTCTCGATCAAATCCCGCGACATCCCAGCCCAGCTCGGCCGCCTT
>JBBDKK010000063.1:0-5539 GCA_040879395.1 Phycisphaerales bacterium | reverse complement strand
CAGGCACAGCACATGCGGCTGGTCGTGGTGCGGCAGCGGACGCGTCTCCACCCGCCCCATGTTGCCCAAGCCCGAGCCGCCGTACTCGGTGGCGTCCGTGTTGAGCCGTTCGAGCCAGGCGCCCGGCTCGGGTGCGCCGATGAGCACCTCGTGGCGAGGGACCGGTGTGAGATTGAACGCGCAGATGACGGGGTTGCCATCACGCCCGAGGCGCAGGTAGGCGAGGACCCCTCGGTCCGCATCGTCGGCTACGAGCCAGCGGAAGCCCTCGGGGGAGGTGTCCAGCTCGTGGAGGGCGGGGACGGTCTTGTAGAGATCGTTGAGCCGGTCCACGAGGCGCTGGATGCCGGCGTGGTTCTCGTCCTGCAGGATGCTCCAGTCGAGTTCGCGTTCCTCGTTCCATTCGGTCTTCTGCCCGATCTCGCAGCCCATGAATAGCAGCTTTTTGCCCGGCTGGGTCCACTGGTGGGTCAGGAGCAGGCGCAGATTCGCCCGCTTCTGCCAATCGTCTCCGGCCATCTTGGTGTACAGGGACCCCTTGCCGTGGACGACCTCGTCGTGGCTCAGCGGGAGGGTGTAGTGCTCGCTGTGCATGTACATGCCGCGGAAGGTCAGCTCGTTGTAGTGGTGGCGGCGGTGGATGGAATCGCGCGAGAAGTGGCTGAGCGTGTCGTGCATCCAGCCCATGTCCCACTTGAAGCCGAAGCCGAGCCCGCCGTCGTAGACCGGTCGGCTAACCTTGGGCCAGGCCGTCGATTCCTCGGCGAAGGTCTGGACATCGGGGAAGGACCGGTAGACCTCAGTGTTGAACTGCTGGAGGAAATCGATGGCTTCGAGGTTCTCCCGCCCGCCGTGGCGGTTGGGGATCCATTCGCCATCGCGGCGGGAATAGTCCAGGTAGAGCATGGAAGCGACGGCGTCGACGCGGATGCCATCGATGTGGTACTTATCGAGCCAGAAGAGGGCGCTGGAGATCAGGAATGCGCGGACCTCGTTGCGTCCGTAGTTGAAGATGAGACTCTTCCAGTCGGGGTGGAATCCCTGGCGGGGGTCCTCGTGCTCAAAGAGGTGCGTGCCGTCGAAATAGCCCAGCGCGTGCTCATCGCTGGGGAAGTGGCTGGGCACCCAGTCGATGATCACACCGATATCGGCCTGATGGAGTCGGTCGACGAGCCGCATGAAATCCTGCGGCGTGCCGAAGCGGCTGGTGGGGGCGAAGTAGCCGGTGGTCTGGTATCCCCACGAGCGATAGAGCGGATGCTCCATAATGGGGAGCAGTTCGACATGGGTGAAGCCGCGCTGGCGTATGTAGTCGGGGAGCAGGTCGGCGAGTTCTTCGAACGAGTGCGTCCGTCCGCCGTGCTCGGGGCTCATCATCCATGAGCCGGCGTGCATCTCGTAGATGGAGATCGGTTTGTCGAGCTGTTGCCGCTCACCGCGGGACTCCATCCATTCACGGTCTTCCCAGCGGTATTCGAGGTCCCAGACCCGCGAACCGGTGGCCGGCGGGGTTTCGTGGTGGAAGCCGAACGGGTCGGCTTTGTTGACGCGGTAGCCGCGGATTTGCGATTCGATGTGGTACTTGTAGATCGTGCCGCGTTTGAGACCCGGGATGAAGCCCTGCCAGACGCCCGAGTCTGCGATGGGCTCGAGCGGGTGCTCGCGAGGGGCCCAGTCGTTGAAGTCGCCCACGACCGAGACGCGGGCGGCGTTGGGCGCCCAGACGACGAACGACACGCCCTCGACGCCGTCGAGGGCGATCATCTGGGCCCCGAAGTGGCGGTAGAGCCGGTAGTGCGTTCCTTCGTTGAACAGGTAGACATCGTGCTCGCTGGGGCGCGGGTCGCGCTCTTGGGCATTCGTCTCTCGGGGTTTGGGGGTTCGCTTTGTTGTTGTCGTGCTGGCCGGTGGCATACACGCCGCCTTTCAATTCTTAATTCTCGCCCGCCGCCGGGCGATCCACGATCCGGAGCATTCCCCGGAGCGGGATCGAGACCCAGTCGGGCCGGTTGTTCAGTTCGTAGCCGATTTCGTACGCGGCCTTGTGCAGCACCCACGCATCGAAAAGAGTCCGCAGGTCGTCGCGGTCGCTGGGGACGAGGGCCTTGTCGACATTCGCCATGTACCCTCGCAGGAACGAGGCCTGCGTCGCCCGGCTCCAGTAATCCGCCAGCGTGCGCAGCTGGCCCATCTCCGCCTCCCCCTCTCCGGCGATGCCTCGTTGGATGATCCTTCGCAGACCGGCGTTGGCGGCGTAGTCCATGGACCGGCACATGCCCGCCACATCCGAGAGGCATGAGCGCTTGAGACGGCGTTCGCTCAGGGGGCGCATGGGCTCGCCCTCGAAGTCGATGATGTAGAAGTCGTTGCCGGTCCAGAGGCACTGTCCGAGGTGAAAATCGCCGTGGCAGCGGATCCGCATGCCGCTGAGGGCGATGTCCCGGACGGAGCGTACGCGACCGATGATCTCGTCCTCGTGCTTGAGGACACGCTCGGCCAGCACCCGGTCGTCGCCCTCCAACTCCCCTGCACGCGAGGCCAGCGTGCTCATCGGGCGGCGGATACCGTTGCGCAGCGCCTGGTAGAGCGAACGCAGGTAGAGTTTGCTGAATGGTTCGGGGGCGAAGTCCGGCTCGTTCGAGTCCGCCAGGGCCGCGTGCATCTCGCCTGTCCGCTTGCCGAGCAGCTCGATCGTGTCGAGGTAGTCGCCCACGAAGCCCCGCTGCATGGGGTCCGGCTCGCCCCAGGCGATTCCCAGTGCCGAACGGTCGTCAGGTTCTGGGAACGGCTCGTCTTCACGGATCGCCAGGACACGCTCGAAGTAGCGGTCGACCTCGTCGGTCGCGTGCCCCCAGGCGTCGCCCTCGTTGGGAACGACTTCCTGACGGACGCCGACGGTGATTGAATCTTTGCGTCCGATCTTCCACTCGACGGCCCCGAGCATCCGCGGCGTGTGATCGAACTTGCCGCCGCGGGTCAGGTGGGTTCCGATCTCGAAGTCCGGGTTTACACCCGGCTCGACCCGGCGAAATAGCTTCATGATCGATGAGCGACCGAAGAACGCCGAGCTGTTGCTCTGCTCGGCCGAGGAGAGGCGGATCGGTTCTTCTTCACGGTCCACCGCCGCCTCGGTGTCGCCCACCCGGATCCCGCGGAGCGTCCCCCCGTCGGCGTCGATCGTCCCTTCGTTCTCGATCAGCCCTCCCAGCACGCGCCAGAAACTCTCGTCCCCGGAGGCGTCCACAAGAGCGAGCCGTGATTGGTCCTCGCCGAAGCGCAGATAGCTGAAGAGGGTCGTCGATGAGACGCCCGGCTGGAGGATAGCGCGCTCCGCGTCGATCAGCGCCAGCGGCAGCGTATACAGGTCGTCGTCGCCCTCGGAAAAGGAGACCCGCACGAGCGCGAGCACGGCGTCAATGACACCATCCACTTCCAGTTGACCCAGGCCGATGATCTTGTCGATTTCTACATCCCGCACCCGGCGGGCCTTGCTGGCGAACCACCGCTTGCGCTGGATAATCCGCGGCAGGCGTCGCTGGGCCCAGCGTCGCAGTTCCGGACCGCGGAGCCACTGTTCCGGGCTCCCGGTGGCGTCGATCGTTGGGGGCTCTAGGTCTTCGCCAGTTCCCTCGCCCTCGACCTGCTCCAGAGCCATCCAGTAGAAGCTGTGAGGCCCGAGCGTCAGGAAGTACGGCAGCTCGCCGATGCGAGGGAAGCGGGTGTGCCCGAAGAGTTCGACCGGCCGGCGGCCTTCGAATCTTGAGAGGTCCAACTCCACCGGCTGGGCAAACCGCGAGAGGTTCGCCACGACGAGGATGTCCTCGTCCCCGTTGGATCGCAGGAACGCGAGCACCTTGGAGTTGTCGGCCTGGAGGAACTCGGTCCCGCCGCGGGCGAGCACCGGGTGGCGCTTGCGCAGGGCGATCAGGCGGTGCATCCACCACAGCAGCGAGGAGCTGTTGGCGTTCTGGCTCTCGACATTGACATTCTCGTAGTGCGAGCCGGGCTCGACATTCACCGGCAGGAACAGTCGCTGGGGGTTGGCGCGGCTGAAGCCGGCGTTTCGATCGCTGCTCCACTGCATGGGCGTGCGCACCCCGTCTCGGTCGCCCAGGTAGATGTTATCGCCCATGCCGATCTCGTCGCCGTAGTAGAGCACCGGCGTGCCGGGCATGCTCATCAGCAGCCCGTTAAGCAGTTCGACCTTGCGCCGGTTGTGCTCGAGCAGTGGGCCCAGGCGGCGGCGGATGCCGACATTGATCCGCATCTGCTCGTCGGAGGCATAGCTGCGGTACATGTAGTCCCGCTCCTCGTCGGTCACCATCTCCAGTGTCAGCTCGTCGTGGTTTCTGAGGAACATCGCCCATTGGCAGTTGTCGGGGATCGGGGGCGTCTGGGCCAGGATGTCGGTGATCGGAAAGGCGTCCTCCATCCGCAGCGACATGAACAGCCGGGGCATCAGGGGGAAATGGAAGTTCATGTGGCATTCATCGCCGTCGCCGAAATAGGCGATCGCGTCCTCGGGCCATTGGTTTGCCTCGGCCAGGAACATCCGCCCGGGCCAGTTTTCGTCGAGGTGCGTCCGCAGCTGCCGAAGGATCTCGTGGGTTTCGTCCAGGTTCTCGCAGTTGGTGCCGTCGCGCTCGATGAGGTAGGGCACGGCGTCGAGCCGCATGCCGTCGACGCCGGCGCGGAACCAGAAGTCCATGACCTCCTTGACGGCGTCGGTCACCGCCGGGTTGTCGAAGTTCAGGTCCGGCTGGTGGCTGAAGAACCGGTGCCAATAGTACTGCTGGGCCTTGGAATCCCATGTCCAGTTGCTCGTCTCGGTGTCCTGGAAGATGATCCGCACGCCGGCGTACTTGTCGGGCGTGTCCGACCACACATAGAAGTCCCGCTCGGGCGAGCCCTTGGGCGCGCTCCGGGCCCGCTGGAACCACGCGTGCTGGTCGCTGGTGTGGTTGATCACCAGCTCGGTGATGACGCGGATGTCCCGCTTGTGGGCCTCGTCGACGAAGTGCCGGAACTCCTCCATCGTGCCGTAGTCAGGATGCACCGAGGTGTACTGGGCGATGTCGTAGCCGTCATCACGCAGCGGCGAGGGGTAGAAGGGCAGCAGCCAGATCGCCGTGATGCCCAGCTCCTGCAGGTAGTCCAGCCGGGAGGTCAGACCCGGGAAGTCGCCGATCCCGTCGCCGTTGCTGTCCTGGAACGCGCGGACATGCACCTCGTAGATGATGGCATCCTTGTACCAGTCCTGCGGCGTCGGGCTCACCGCGACCGTGGCGGGCTTGGCCGGTTTGGAAGTAAGATTCGTCGGGTTGGAGGTCGTTGTGCTCATAAAATTGGTCATTACTCGAAAGTCTCGAAGTCCTGCTCGCTGCGCTGGCCGGGCTCGATGTGGAATATGTGCGCCCGCCCGGGCCCGAGCCCGATGGTCTGATCCGCGCCCTGCCAGCGGAAGTGCGCGCCGCTGAGCAGATCGTGGGCAACGAACGGCTCATCCGCCGGACGCCCCAGCTTGGCCAGGTCCATGCGG
>JBBDKK010000062.1:0-5548 GCA_040879395.1 Phycisphaerales bacterium | reverse complement strand
TGCTCATGGGCTCTTGGCCTTCCGAAACCTTCTTTATACAACACACTCGCTTTATACAACATACCCGCCGGGAGCCGCCGCGGTTGGGTGAATAGGAGAAATGCTCACGCCAGACGCAGGATGCGACGGCCGATCCATTCGGCGGTGAACAGCGAAATCAGCACGATCAGCACGATCGGGCGGTCCCAGAGCGAGGCCCGCTGCGGCGGCGAGGCGATGGTGCGGGTGCGGTTGGGGAGCTGCTGGGGAATTACGGCGAAGTCCGCGGGCGCGACGACCGCGCCTCCGGTCTGCTCGGCCAGCGAAGCCAACAGGGCGTGATCCGTGTCCAGCAGGCGGCGTTCATCGGAGCGGTCCAGCACGCGGGCCTCGGCACGGATCCCGGCCAGCGAGAGGTCCAGCCCCTCGGGGGCGATGGCGTAGTTGCCGGGCTGGTCGGGCACCCAGGTGCCGATCCGCGAATCCCCGCTGCCGCGCAGGACCACCTGCAGGGGTTCATCGGCCGCCGAGGCCGATACGATCTCGACCGTCACGCGCTCGGGCATGGATTCGATGACGGACTGATCGAACAGGCGGAGGGTGACCTGGGCGGGGTCGCCGGGGGTGGGGTTCTGGGGTGTGACGACGATGGACGCGGGCGCCGCCCGGCGCTCGACGGTCCCGCGGCCCAGCGAGCGGATCAGCGGCAGCCAGAAGCGTTCGGGCAGATCCTCGCCGCGGCCGTACCGCCAGCGCCAAATCTCGTCGGTGCCCACGAAGATGCTCCGCCCAGCGCCGTAGCGCATCATGGTGACGATCGGCGCCTCGTCGGAGCCGTCGATCGTCTGTGCCCGGGCCAGCACGCCCACGCCGGGCTTGAAGCCGGATTCATCCAGGGCCAAGGCCCACTGCAGGCGTGACCAGCCGGTCGCCGGGTCGCTGAGACGATCGAGCCAGCCGGTGCGATCGTCGTTGAGACCCAGCACGCCCAATCGCCGGGCTTCATCGGTCGCGCTCATGGTCACGGGGGTGTCCCACGCCTGCACGCTGGGCTGGGACCCGGCGGCGTCGGCCCGCATGGGCAGCAGCGGCGACAGGGCCGAGTACCCCCACCCCGACGGGGTGGCCGCGGGCCCGGCGATCCACAGCACGCCCGCCCCGCGTTCGGTGACATGATTCAGGAGCGCGGTGAGCTGCTGGCGGGAGAACATCTCGGCCCGGACATCGCCCAGGATCACCACATCGAACGGCTCCCATTCCTCCGCCGACGCAGGGACCGAGGCGATCAGCTCGTCGCCCTCCTGGATGTACCGGCGGCTGGCCGAGAGCAGCAGGGACGAGCTCACGATCGAGGGCTCGCGGAGAAGCAGGTTCTTGAGGTAACGGTGCTCCCAGCGGGGGTAGCCGTCGATGTACAGCACCCGCATGGGCCGCTCGACGATGGTGAAACGCAGGGCGGTTTCATCGTTGGTGGGGTTGAGATCGCCCGCGCGGCCGGGGCCCTCCGCCGCGCCGTCGAGGGCGATGCGGACATCCAGCCGGCGTTCGCCCTCACCCCGGGGCGTATGCATCAGCGAGAGCCACTGGCCGCTTTCCTCGCCGTCCGCGCCATCATCACCGTCATCGAGGTGCCGGGCCTCGATCGGGGCCGATTCGAGCACCCGCCCCGTCGCGTGGTCAACCAGTTCGAGCCGCGCCCCGGCGGCCAGCAGGTCCGCCCCGTCGAAGCCCGATGCGCTCAGGCGGACGCGGATGGGGACGATGTCTTCGCCGAAGACCGCGTCGGGGTGTTCCACCTGCGCGATGCCCAGATCGCGTACCGGCTCCGCGCTGCCCAGCGGCACGGCAATGATGGGAATCTGCGCGCTGACAAGCTCGTTGATCAGCTCTGGGTCGATGGTGTCGAAGCTCCGCCCGTCGCTGGCGATGACGATCGACGAAACGGGGCGAGCGGCGGCCTCATCGAGCGCGGCCCGGATCGCCCCGCCCAGGCTCGTGCTCGGGGAGGCCGGTTCGTCGCCCGCGATCGGCTCGGGTACGGATCCGGTCGAAAGCACGCTTGCGCGCTCGCCGAAGCCCATCCAGACCACGCGCTTCTCATCCCCCAGTTCGTCCCACGCCGCCCGCCCCTCGGCGAGCATGCGCCCCATCTGCTCGGCGCGGGATATCAGCGATTGAGATCCGGGATCGATCGCGTCGCGGGTCGTGATCGAGGCGGACCGATCGAGCAGCACCATCGCCCAGTCGGCCTCGGTGCGGATGGTCGTCTGCTCGATCCGCGGCCCCAGGGCCAGCACGAACAGGATGGTGAGCGCCACAGCCCGCAGCGCGGCCAGACCCGCCCGCGCGCTGCGGGCCCCGGGGAGCCCGCGGTAGGACCACCACACCGCGGCGGCGATGACCAGCACGATCAGCACGATGGTCCACGCGGGCAGCGGGTGCACGAAGGTCAGCTGCGCATCGGGGCTTCCAAAGCCCAGCGACTGATCCCCGGCAGAGTCGGTGCCGAGCCCGAAGAGGCGGTTGAGCAGCGCGTTCATGTCCGCCCCCCCGCCGTGGCCATCTCGCTGCCCAGCAGCCGGGCGGTGAAGAACCGGGCGAGCACGAACTCAACCACCGCCACCACGCCCGCGGCCAAAAGCATCCACAGCGCGATCGACACGCTGGGGGCGGTCATGCCCAGCAGCGACGCCCCGCCCGTGGCCTCTGAGCGTTCGGTCACATCCTCACGCTCGATCCATTCGACCTCCGGGGCGTCCACCAGCGATTCGATCATCGCGGCCAACGCTTCGCGGGAGACGGCGTCGGTATCCGCACCCTGCGCATCGGGGTTGACCACGGACAATTGCCGGGCCGCGCCCTGGGCGTCGAGATGCGCCAGCACCCCCGCGTACCGGGTGTCCTCCTCGCCGATGCCCGACGATGTAGCCCCGGCAATCGCCAGCCGGCGCGTCGAGCGGGACCAGGCCGGCACATCGAGCCGATCGCCGGCGGTGAGCTGCGGCATCGACGAACCGACCCCGACGCCCTGGCGGACGATTTCCTGCATCATCGCCACGAACATCGGACGCGCGGGGAGGTTGGTCCATTCCAGATCGAAGGCGGGGGCGAACACGATCACCATCCCCGCCCCGTTTTCGCCGGTCGACTGCACCGCCAGAGGCGAGCCGTCGCTCATCAGGATGCTCGCCCGGGCATCGCCGCCCAGCGTGAGCGTCCGCGAGACCGAGACAGCCCGCCCCAATGCCGCGGCCTCGGAACCGATCCCCGAGAGCACGCTGCCGACGGGGATCTCCGGGCTCAGTTCCAAGGGCGGCTCGTGCTCGACGACCCCCGCGCCGGAGTCCAGCAGCGATTCATCCAACCCGCGGACCCGCTGGGCCCACGCGGAAGACCGCGAGCCGGCATCGGGCGTGATGATCAGCAGCGAGCCCGATTCGTGGAGCTGGGCGAGCCGGTCCCAGCCCGCATCATCGATGGCGCCGGGCGCCAGCAGCACGACCGCGTCGAGGTCCGGCGTGATCAGCGCGCCGGCGCGGGAGGCCTCGATACTGACGATCTCGATGCCGAAGCCGTCGCCGGGAGCCAGAGCGGCGCGGACCCACCGCGAGGGCGTGATTCCCTGGGCCGCGGACGAACCGGTGCTTTCCCCGGCGGCGTCAATCGGGGCGGGGCGGTCGATGACGCCCACCCGGATCCGCGAACGCAGCGTGATGGTCAGCAGGCGTGTGTTGTCGCGGGGGTTGGCGTCCTCATCGATGGCGATCCGCACCAGGGCGGCCCGTGCGCCGATCGAGCCCAGCGCCTCGGCGTCGATCCCCACCGCCGCCGAGGCGCTCTGCTGCCCGGTTTCCCATTGCAGCGTTCGCTCGCCCAGCGGCTCATCGAGATGGTTGAGCATCCGCACGCGGATCTGCCGCGGGGAATCGATGTCGCCGGAGCGCATCAGTTCCACCCGCACGCCCACGGGCAGGGTGATGCCCTCGCTGGTGACCAGGGACCGGGTCGGAGCCGCGCTGGTGATCCCGATATTCTCTGGGGACTGCGGATCGGGGGCGGCGATCAGCAACTGGTCGGCCGCGGCCCGCCCGGCGGACGCATCGCCGGATTCCGCCCGCAGCGGACCCCGGGGGGAGGCGGCGATGAGCACCACCCGCCGCGACGGGCGGTCGGGATCATCCCCGAGCCCTCTGGCCAGGGCGATCGCCTCTGCCAGGTCCGACGCGGAATCGGTGGGGGTTCGACGCTCGATCAGGGACCGCACCGCGCCCAGGTCGTTGCTCTCTGGAAGCACGATCCCCGATGCCGGGCCCGAGGCGGAGATGAGCACGGCCTGATCGCCCTCGGCGGCGTCGAGTTCCGCCAGGGCCTCAAGCGCGAGGGACTTGTTGCGTTCAAGATCGGTCACGCCGTCGATGGTCAGGGCCGAGCCGATGGAATCGTCGAGCACGATGACCATGGTGGTCGGGACCGAGCGGGCCAGGCCCGAGCCGAGCATCAGCGACCCCACGCCAAGGGCGATCAGCAGGATCAGCAGGCATCGCAGGGCCAGCAGGACGAGCTGTTCGAGGGTGATGATCCGCTTGCGCTTGCGGTAGGCCTCTTCGAGGAACCGCATCGCCCCCCACGGGATGGGGCGACGCTTGCGTTTGAGCAGGTGCAGGATGATGGGGATGGCCACGCACGCCGCCCCAAGCGCGAACAGGGCGGGATGGAGCAGGGTCAGGGGCATGGCGGGGGAAGAATCCTTCTATAGAACCTGTGTCCGTCCGGACAGGGCATCATAAACCGCTCAGCGGCCGGTGCGCATGGCCGACGAGGCGTTCCGGCGGGCCACGAACGAAGAAAGCGTGGGCCCGAGCCAGTTGTGGGTCGAAACCACCTGATGATCGAAGCCGAACGAGCGGGCGTGGGTGGATACCAACTCGATATGGTGGTTGATGGCGGCCAGATAGTCCTTGCGGAGGGCGCGGGGGTCGATGCGGATGGTCGCTTCGTCTTCGAGCCCCAGGAAGGCCGCGGGATCGTCGAACTCGAAGCTGGTCTCGGCCTTGTCGAGGATCTGCAGGGCGATCAGGTCGTGGCCGCGGTGCTTGGCCTTGGCGAAGGCCGAGCGGATGTTGTCGGGATCGTCGAAGAAGTCGCTGATCACCACCAGCATGCACTTGTTGCTCACCTTGGCCAGCGTCTGGTCCATGACACGGACGATGTCGGTCTGCTTCTCGATCGGGTGCATGGCCAGGGCGTCGACGATCTGCTTCCACGCGGACTTGCGGGCCGAGCGTTCCACCATGGCCCGCAGCTCGTCGGCGTAGATCGCCAGCCCGACGCGGTCGCCCTGGTGGATGGTGATATAGGCCAGGGCCGCGGCCGTAGCGGTGGCGTGGTCGAACTTGGACCAGTTGGGTCGCCCATCGGGGGAGGTCTCGCCGGCCGAGCCCGAGGCGTCAGAAAACAGGCGGGAGCCGAAACGCATCGAGCCCGAGGAATCCACCAGAACAACCACATCCAGCGTGGTCTCCTGCTGGTACTGCTTGACCTGCAGCTTGTCTGTCCGGGCGTAGACCTT
>JBBDKK010000061.1:0-5627 GCA_040879395.1 Phycisphaerales bacterium | reverse complement strand
CTCCCGCACGCGCAGTTCCTGCGCGTGCGGGAGCATGTGGTGGTTCGCCGGAGTTGGCTCAGGCGTCGGCGGGGAAGCCCTTGCACTCGGGGATGATGACCCGGTCGATCCGGGGCAGGCCGTCGGAATCGAGCCCGAATACCTCGTTGAGGTAGGCGGTCAACTGACGGGTGAGCGTCTCCAGGCCCGGTTCCTTGAGGTGGCGGTCATGGGCCCGGCGGAAGATCAGGGCGACGCCTTCCTTTATGGTGGCCGCGTCGCGCTCCATGATCGTGTTGATCTGTTCGACATTCTTCTGCCGCGCCCGCAGGTAGATCTGGACGCGCCATTCCCAAACGCGCCCGGTCTGCATGTTCTGGAACCGGTCCTCCACGAGCTGGATCTCGACGGGTGCTTCCGCGCCCGTGCCCTCGAGCCCTTCAAGCTCGGTGGCCTCGACGGCTCCCGGACCGCCCATGGACGAGACAAGGAAGAAGACGCCGGCGCCCTCAAGCACCATGAGGACCGCGACGATGATCATCGTCTTGAGCCCCCCCGGCTTCTTCTTGGACCCGCCCGAATCTGCGGGCTGATCGATGACTTCTACATCCGACATTGCTCAACTCCCTTGGGGGTCAGCCACCGGCGCCGGTGAAGTTCGGGTCCGGATGGACCTGGTCGATCGTGCGTCCGGTCTGGTATACCTGAACTCGGCGATTTGAGGCCCCGCCTTGGCCGGAGGATGAACCCAACTCCATGGGTTCGCTGGTTCCGGCCGATTCAACCCGCAGGATCGCTGGGTCCACACCGCCTTCTCGGACCAGAAAGTCCTTGACGGCCTGGGCACGCCGGTAGGCGAGTTCATCGAAGCCGAAGCCCGAAAGCTTCTCTTCCACACCCCACGCGTGGCCCACGATGGGGCAGATGTAGTTGAGACCCCGGATCTTGGGGGCGACCTGGTCGCGGAGCAGGTCCTGATCACGCTTGGAAATCTCGAAGCTGCCGGGCTCGAACTGGATGGACCCACCCACCGTGTGGCGGGCGCCCTCCTGCACGATGTTGGTCTGCGATTCACGCCCCGGGACGCTGGGATTGACATTCTCGTCGGTGTTCCGCTGGTCCTCGCTTCGCCGGGCCCGCTCGTCGCGGTAGCTGATCATCGAGTTGTCGACATTCTCCAACAGGGCCGCAAGGCCCAGCCCGCCGTTGGCCCCCATCGCGCTGTTGATGGACTCGATGAGTTCCTTGTACTCCCGCGGCTTCTTGATCTCAGAGAACGCGGCCAGCAGGATGAAGAAGCACAGCAGCAGCGACATCAGATCGCCGAATGTGAGCACCCATTCGGGGATCACGGCTTTGGGAGCTTCCTTCTTCTTGGCCACGGCTCACCTCCCGCCATTGCTGGGGTGCAGAGACAGATCCATCAGGCGGCCTCGGCGTCTTCGCCGAACGCGCTGCGGGCGGACGGGGGCAGGTAGGTCAGCAGTTTGCTCTCGACCACGCGGGGGTTGTCGCCGGACTGGATGGCCATGACACCGGCGATGATGACGGTCTTGAGCAGGACCTCTTCCTGGTCGTTGTTGTAGAGCTTGTCGGCCAGGGGGCCGGCGAAGATATTGGCGATCATCGCGCCGTAGAGGGTGGTGATGAGGGCGACGGCCATGCTGGGGCCGATCTTGGACGGGTCGTCCATCGAGCCGAGCATGAAGATCAGGCCCATGAGCGTGCCGATCATGCCGAAGGCGGGTGCGTACTTGGCGAGCTGATCGAGCATCATCTTGCCGGCGATGTGCCGGTCCATGATGCCCTCAAGCTCTGTCTCCATGATCACACGAATGAGTTCGGGATCGGTGCCGTCGACGGCCATCTTGATGCCGCGGACGACGAACTCTTCCTTCATATCCCCGATGTGGTTCTCGAGACTGAGGATGCCCTCGCGGCGTGCGATCTCGGCGAACTTGACGAGGTCGCGGATGACGCCCTCGACATCGGCCTTCTCGCTGAAGAACGATTTGAGGATGACGGTGTGGACTTTGAGGATGCGTGCCAGCGGAAAGGCGCAGATGACCGCGCCCATCGATCCGCCGACAACGACCACAAGCGACGGGATATTGATCAGGGCCAGCGGATCACCGCCGAGCACGATGGCCAGGCCAACGGACAAGAAGGCCACCACCAATCCAATGATTGTACCGATATCCACCGTGGGCCTCCATGCGCCGGCGTGAGCATCCGAGCAACCAACGCACAAAGGTCCTATCGACGGGCGGGGGGCCGCCCTTGACCGGGAGCACCCGAATCAGACGAATCTTGGACAGGCGGATTCTCGGACTTGGCCTCAGGCGGGCGGGCACAGCCGGCGCAGGTGGCGGTTGTACTCGATCACGCGGCGCACGATCTCCTTGCACGGTTCGCGGACGACGAGATGCTCGCCCGAGACCAGCGTGATGATGGTGTCGGGGTGCTCTTCGATGGTCCGGATAAGCTCGGCGTTAAGCACGAACTTCTGCCCGTTGAGTCGTGTGACTGCGATCATCCGGCGTCCTTGTCCAATGTCCCTGCGGGTGAACTCAACTTATCGGCCCAGCACCAGCAGCTGCTGGAGCAGCTCGTCGGCGGTTCTGATGACGCGCGAGGACGCCGAGTAGCCCGTCGAGGTCAGGATCATGTTCGTGAACTCCTCGCCCAGGTCCACATTCGACTGCTCCAGCGCGCCCGAGACCAACGCGCCGATGCCCAGCGTGCCCGGGGACGAGACCGAGGCCGGGCCCGAGTTGGGACCGGTGGTGAAGAGCCCGCCGCCCTCGTCGATCAACCCCGCAGGGTTGGTGAAGTTGGCCAGCACCACCTGCCCCATCGTTTTGACGGCCCCGTTGGAGAAGCGGCCGAAGATCACGCCGTCCTCACCGGCGGCGAAAGATTCCAGGGTTCCCGGCGGCAGGCCGTCGATGGTCAGCCCAACCATGCTCGATGGCGCGGCCGCCAGCGAGGTCGTATTCCCCTTGTCCGAGAGGAGCTGGATGCTCCAGTTCACCAGCGGGTCGGCCCCGGTGTTGGAGCGGTCGATGGTGAGGGTGATCTCCGAGTTGTCCGGATCGGGCTGGCCGTGGTTATCGAACCGCATCATGCCCGTTCCCAGCGCGGTGCCCTCGCCGGCATCGTCCTCGGAATCGATGTAGTACCGCCACTCGGGTCCGGTGTCGGGGGTGGAATCGAGGACCATGGTGATGTTGGCGGTGACCTCCGCTCCCAGTGAGTCGTAGCCCACGATGGTCGTCCGCAGACTCTCGCCGTCCGCCGATGCGGTCTTGTCGGTCACGAACGGTGCGCCCAGCGAGGCGCCGTCGGTATCGAGCAGCTCGATATCGCCGGGGGCGATGGTCAGATCGTTGACCGAGCCGGTGTTGCCGATGATGGTGATGATCCCGGTGGCCGGATCGACCGTGACGCCGGGGGTGCTGCCATCGGGGTTGGGGGTGCCGGTGTTCTGGATGCCGGTATTGGCGGCGAGGAAGTCCATGAAATCCTGCACGGTCGTGCCGGCGGTGATCTCCAGTTCGGCATCGGGCAGGTCCGTCCCGCCGCGCGATGCCCCGTTGGTCCCCCGCAGACTGATTGTCTGACCCACGCTGAACGCGGCGGTGCCCGATCCGGGCAGTTCCGGGTCCTCGACACCCGTGAGCAGGGTCCCGGCCCCGATGAAGCCGCCGGCGGTGGTCGAGAGCCCGTCGGTGGCGTTTCCGAGGATATTGATCGCGGAGCCCTGGGTGGGCAGATCGCCGTCCTTGTTCAGGTTGCCGACCAGCGCGATGTTGCGCGTTGCCTCGGCGATGGTCTGCTTGCCGATGGGGATATTGATGGGGGCGAGCTGGCCGGTGAGGATATTGAACTCATCGTCCACGCCGTATCCCAGCAGTTTCTCGCCGGTCACGGTGGCCAGGTTGTCGTCCGAGTCCTGGCGGAAGGTTCCGGCGCGGGTGTAGAAGTTGACGCCGCCGCGCTGGACGAGGAAGAAGCCGCTGCCGTCGATGGCCATGTCCCGCAGGTCGCCGGTGCCGGTGAAGCCAGCGGCGCTGAAGTCGCGCTGCACGCCGGCGATGCCCACGCCGTTGCCGATCTGCTTGGGGTTGACGCCGCCGCGGACCTCGCTGGGGCTGGTGCCGAATCCGAGGTTCTGCGAGAAGAGCGATTCGAAGAGCATTCGCGAGCTCTTGAAGGCGGTCGTGTTCACATTGGCCACATTGTTGCCGATGACATCGAGCTTGGCCGAATGAGCATTGAGGCCGGTGAGCCCGGTGAAGAGGGCGCTGGAGAGTGCCATATGTATGTTCCTTCCTGATCGGCCCGCAGAAAACGCGGTGCCGGCGGTGAATCAACTGATCGGTTCCGCTCGTCCCGCAAGGGCGTGCATCAGAGACGCGTTTCGCACAACGCGTGCCGGAGCGTCGATGGTGCCCGTGATCGGTGGCGGATCGTCGTTTTCCTCGTCCCGGACCGGGCGATCGATGCTCACGAAGCCATCGATATCCACGATAGGCCGGTCCGGCTGGATCGGGATCGCCTCCATGACGACGCGGTTGCGCACATCGACGCGCAGGGTGTGCCGGTCGTGCATGAGCAGCGCGTGGTCGATGCCCGAGGCCGCAGCCGCGTCCACGCCGCGGGCGATCAGGTGCTGCTCTTCCATGCCGAAAAGCCCGGATGTCGCAGGCGCAAACCGGACGCCCACCTGGGTGATCGCGCGGCCGTCCATCGCGTTGCCGAGCATGTCCGCGAACGCATCGCTCGCGGCCCCCGACTCCACGGGGACCGGATCGAACGGGCGCACCCCCGAGCCGAGCGCTTCAAGCAGCTGGGTCTGCACGGGTTTCATAGGGTGTGCCTTTGGTCACACATCGTTGCTGACGGTCCGCAGCGACGGATCACGGGTATTGTTGGGGACCTGATCGAAATCGATGGAGTCAGGGTTGATGGTCCCTACCGGCGGCGTCAGACCATTGTCGTCGCCGATGGGTGGATCGTCATCGTTGTTCTGATCGTCATCGTCGGGGATATCGTCATCATCGTCGTCGTCATCGAAACCGTCGATCGGGCCCACGACCTCGTCGACATTTCTAAAGAACATGCGCGACCCATCGAAGAGGTTGAGCACCGGTCCGTCCTGGGTCATGGAGACCGAGACCACCAGGTCCGAGACGCGCCGGTTGTCCAGCGTGATGCCCGAGATCAGCGACCCGATGAGTGTGGAGGCGGCGGCGAACTCGCTCTGGCTCACCAGCCGCGCCAGCGAATCGACCATCTGCGTGTCCGATTCGATCGATCGGAGCGTCGAGAGCTGGTTGAGCATCGACTGCGTGTCGTTGGGTGCCAGCGGGTCCTGGTTGGTCAGCTCGGTGAAAATGATCTGGAGGAACTGCCCGCTGGTGAGCGCGCTGAACGCGTCGCCCGAGTTGCCGGGGTTGGAGTTGGGTCCCAATGAATCGATCGCGCTCATGGCGTGTTCCTTCTATACAGAATCAGGCGATCGCGTCCAGACCAAGCTCGGTCCAGATCGCGTCGGCATCATCATCGGTATCGTCGTTGTGTCCGTCGGTCCGCATCGCCCCTTGGGCGCGGTCATCGCGTCTTTGGCCCCCACCGTCGTCCCC
>JBBDKK010000060.1:5268-5693 GCA_040879395.1 Phycisphaerales bacterium | reverse complement strand
CGCCTAGCCGTGGGCGTGGTGACCAAGGTGCTGGGCAAGGCCGGCGAGCCGGATGTCGAGACCCAGGCGGTGATCGCCGCCTACTCGCTGCCGAGCAACGAGTTCTCCGAGGAGTGCGTCAACCAGGCCCGCGAGGCGACACGCCGGTTCGAGGAGGAAATGGACCTCTACGAGCGCGAGGGGATCTCGGCGCTGGACATGCGGCGTGATCTCACCGGCGAGTTCATCACCACCATCGACCCGCCGGACGCCAAGGACTACGACGATGCGATCTCGCTCAAGCGCCTCGACAATGGCGGCTGGGAGCTGGGGATCCACATCGCGGATGTGGCGCACTACATCGAGCCGGATTCGCCGCTGGATATCGAGGCCAAGGAGCGGGGCAACTCCGTGTACCTTCCCCGGCTGGTGATCCCGATGCTGCC
>JBBDKK010000060.1:638-5258 GCA_040879395.1 Phycisphaerales bacterium | reverse complement strand
CCGAGGTCCTGAGCAACGGCATCTGCTCGCTGCAGGAGGGTGTGCTTCGCTACGCTAAGACCTGCATCATCCGCTACGACCGGATGGGCAATGTGCAGGCCCGGGGCGTGTGCCAGTCGCTGATCAAGTCCCGCAAGCGGATGACCTATCTGGAGGCCCAGGCGCTGATCGACGGCGACATGGAAGAGGCCAAGAAGCACGCCAAGACCGACACGCCACATACCGAGGAACTGATCCGCAATGTTCGTGAGATGGAGGAACTGGCCAAGCTCATCCGCGCCAGAAGACATAAGGCGGGCATGATCCATCTAGACCTGCCCGAGGTCGAGCTGATCTTCGACGAGAACGGCAAGGTCGTCGACGCCCACAAGGAGGACGATGCCTTCACGCACACGCTGATCGAGATGTTCATGGTCGAGGCCAACGAGGCCCTGGCGATGCTCTTTGAGAAGCTCGAGGTCCCGGTCCTGCGCCGAACCCACCCGGAGCCCACGCCCGGTGATGTGGACGACCTGCGCAAGACGGCCACGGTCGCGGGGTTCAAGATCCCCGCATCGCCCACGCGCGAGGAACTGCAGACGCTGCTGGATTCCACGGCGGGCACGACCTCGGCGCGGGCGGTGCACATGGCGGTGCTGCGGACGATGACCAAGGCGGTCTATTCGCCGGCCCTGATCGGGCACTACGCGCTGGCCTCCCACGCCTATTCCCACTTCACCTCGCCGATCCGGCGCTACCCGGACCTGACGCTGCACCGGGCGATGGTGGCGTACTTCAAGCGGACCAACAACGGGGAGAACCGGCCGCAGAGCGATGAGGAATGGAAGCGGCTCGGGCGAGAACTGCGGGACGACGACTACTGCCCGGACCGCAACGAGCTGATGGAGATCGGGGCCCATTGCTCTGGCACCGAGGTCAACGCCGCCGGCGCCGAGCGTGAGCTGCGCCAGTTCCTGGTGCTGCAGCTCATGGAGGAGCACATCGGCGAGGAGTTCGAGGGCTTCATCACCGGCGTGAGTCCCAAGGGCGTGTATGTCCAGATCGAGAAGTACCTGGCCGACGGCATGGTGGCCAAGAAGGACCTGCCCGGCGACACCACCCGCTCCAAGCAGCCCCCCACCTGGCGGATCGACGACCGCACCGGGGCGATGGTGGATCAGCACAGCGGGCGGAGCTATTCCATCGGCGACCGGGTGACGGTGAACATCGCCAATGTCGATCTGGCCCTGCGCCAGATGGATCTGGTGATCACAGACGGGGCGCGCCGGGCGGCCGGCAAGAAGAAGGGCCCGGCGGCGAACCTGACGATCGGCAGCGAGACCCACGGCGGGATCGGCGAGGCCGAGGGCGCGGGCTTCAAGAAAGGTCCCGGCGGGCAGCGCCGCAGCCGCAAGTCCAAATCCCGGGACAAGGGCAAGACGGACTACCGGCGCGATGCGCAGGGCAAGGCCGGGCCGGGTGGGAAGAAGAAGGGCGGAGGAAAGAAGAAGTAGCTTAAGTCTTGTGGGACGGGCATCTTGCCCGTCTCTCCTTCTTCCCGCTGGTCCGCACGCGAACCGACAGACGAGGCTCGGAGTGACGGGCTGGAAGCCCATCCCACGAGAAATGGGAGTCAGTGATCCCAGCCGAGATCACGGCCCGGATGTGATCGGCCCTGGCCGTCGGTGATGATGGAAGCCGGTTCTTCTTCCGCACCGCATGCCCGGGCCCTGCCGATCGGTCCGAGGAGTTCGAGCGGGGCGGTTGAGATGTTCGTATCCGGCGACAGGGCGATGAGCAGTTCGTGGTCTTCGCCATCGCTGACCCCGTGCTTCCAGTCGGTGACGCCGTCGTTGAGCGGGATGGTGTCGGCATCGATTTCGAGGATGACTTTCGAAGCCTGTGCGATGCGGTCGCTGTCGCGTCCGAGGCCGTCGGAGAGGTCGATCATGGCGTGGGCCTTGTTCTTGGATGCCCACTCTCCCGCTTCGAGCCGCGGCTCGAAGGTCAGGTGCCGCTCAGACTTGAGACTGCCACCGATTCTACCCGTGAGATAGAGCAGGTCGCCGGGCTTGGCACCTGAGCGGAGAACGGGGTTGTACCCGAAACCCGGCTCACCGCCAATCGTCACGGTGAGAGTCAACGGATGGTCTGGCGAGGCGTGGCTGGCGATGTCGCCGCCGATAAGCGGGCAGTGCCAGTGGTTGGCCCATCGGCTCATGGCGTCAAAGAGGACAGCGGCCTGCGGATAACCTTCGGGCAGCAGCGCGGTCGCCAAAGCCCAGGCCGGTCGCCCACCCATAGCGGCGATGTCGGACACGGAGCGGGCGACGGCTTTGCGGGCGATGAGGTCGATGTCGGTTCCGGGCTCAAAGTGCCGCCCGGCGACGAGCTGGTCGACTGTGAGGTACAAAAGGTCACCCTCAGTTGTACTGATGACGGCGCAGTCGTCGCCGGGGCCTACGAGGAGTTGGCCCGCACCGAGCGTGAGCGTCGCAGACCGGGCGTAGATGTGCTGATGGAGGCGGGACTCGTTCACCGGCAATGGTAGCGTGGAGGCGCGTGCTGGCGGATCAGGTGGCCCGGGTCCGGCAGGTGTCGCGGCCGATCACGCGGTAGGCGGGGCAGTAGCCGGCGAGCCCGGTGAGGATCAGGATCGCGCCGATGACGGCGGCGATCACGCCGGTGATTTCGCCCTGGCTGGCGCCGAGCCAGACGAAGGCACCGCCGAGGACCGCGATCCCCAATGTGAAGCGGAACAGTCGATCGATGCCGTTGGCGTTGCGTTTCATCCCGTGTCCCCTTTCGCTATGCATGCGATGGATGGAGGTCAGGCCTTGGCGGAGGAAGATTCTTCGATCACGCGGTTGGCGTAGTTGTTCATTGCGTCGCGGAGCTGCTCGAAGCTGTCGAGCACATACACGATGTCCTGGAAACGGTCGATCTCGAAGGGTGTATTGATCACGCGATCGATGTCGAAGGCACGCCGCTCGATTTTGCCCTCGCCCTTGCCCTCCTTGGCGTTGAGGGCGTATTCGGACTCGGCGTGCGAGGAGATGGTGCCCGAGCCGTAGACTTTGAGTCGCCCATCCTCTGAGATCAGCCCGAACTCGACGGTGAACCAGAAGAGGCGGGCTAGGGCGGTTTCGTGCTCGGAGCCGGCCAAGAGGGCCGCCTTGCCGTAGGTCTGGAGGAAATCGGCGAAGACCGGGTCGGCGTGCAGCGGGACATGACCGAAAACATCGTGGAATATGTCCGGCTCGGGGAGGTAGTCCATCTGCTCCTCGGGGCGGACGACGATGGTCGAGGGGAACTCACGCTGGCTGAGACAACTGAAGAAAGCCTTGGCGGGCAGGTATCCCGGCACGCCGTGGGACTGCCAGCCGGTCAGGTCCTTGAGGTACTCGTTGATGCCGACGATCTTGCGGCCCGGCTCGTAGGGGTCCTGGACCTCTCCGAAGAGCAGGGGCACGCGGTCGGGGACGAGGTTGATGGCGTTGAGCCCATCGAGGTAGGTGTTGGAGGCCTGCTTCTCGAGTACATCCCAGCGTTTTTCCCAGAGCGTCTTCCAGACGCGGTGGTTTTCCTCGGAATACTTCTCGTAGTTCTGGTGCACATAGAAGGAATCGGTGTCGATCTGCTCGGCCGGGAGATTGGCGGAATCGTCGGCGGCCTTCTGGGCCCGCTCGAACTCCTCGCCGTCGATGATGTTGTTGTACTTGATGTCGGCTCGCATATAAATGGCCTCCTGCCGGTTTCGCGCCTGCGTCGTTCGCTCGTCGCGTAATCTTATTCTACATCATACTGTCCGCTATACCAATACCTTATGGACAACCAACCCCTCCATCCGGGGGTTATTTGACCGCGAGCACCGCGCAACCGACATCGCGGATGACTTTCTCGGCGGTGGTGCCCATGATCGCGTAGCCGAGCTTGCTGCGGCTGGTCGTGCCGGTGACCACGAGGTCGACTTTGGTGTTCTCGACATGGGCGATGACGCCCTTGCTGTAATCGATGTGCTCCACGAGCGAGAACGAGATCGGGTGCCCCTCTGCCAGCGGCTCAATCTGGTCCTTGAAACGCTGCTTCATGACCTTGGGGAACTCGGCCGCGGCGTCGTTGACCCGGTCTGAACTGCCGTCGCGGAAGGGTGAGAAATCCGGGATGTGGTAGACATACACCGCAGAGAGGTCGGCCTTCTCCATCTTGGCGATGGCCGCCGCCTCACGCACGACGGCCGGTGACTTCTCGGAAAAGTCCACGCAGGCGACGATACGCTGGAACTGGGTGTGATGCTCCTCGGTCACCATCAGCACGCTCACGGGCGAGCTTCGCACGCACCGTCCCGAGACCGTGCCCATCCGCCGTCCGGTCTGGCCGGTGGCCCCGATGATCAGCAGGTCCGCCCCGATCTCCTCGACCATCGCGATGATCTCTTTGTGCGGCTTGCCGACGCGGACCTCGTACTTGGGCTTCACCGGCAGGCCCGCCCGGTCGACGACATTCTTGAGCATCTCAAGCGCCTGCTCTTTGAGCACCTGATGGGAGATGTCTTTGGCTTCCGGCAGCATGCTGCCCAATATGTCGATCGTTTCCGATGAAGCCGCGTGCACGACATACAGCTCGGCCCCGCAATGGCTG
>JBBDKK010000060.1:0-628 GCA_040879395.1 Phycisphaerales bacterium | reverse complement strand
CTGGATAAGGGCCGAGTTGGCGGCCGAGGAATAGTCGGTTGCAACCAATATCTTGCGGAACTTGCTCATGATCGGTGCCTCGTTTCTGGGGGCGAGTCTGGGCGACAGTTTGTCGGTGGAGGGGCGGGTCGTACATGGCCGATAATCCGGGCCTCCTTATCCGGAACTGTATGCAGCGATCACGCATTGCGGGTCTGCAAACCCTGATGACTCGACAGCGGGAAGGCCCGCGGGAGCCCTTTCCCAGCCGCTGAACGGGGAAGAAAACTGTTGTCCACGGGTGGCTGAATCGTTCGATGGCGTGCTATACTCGGGACCCGAGGGCCTGTAGCTCAGTTGGCTAGAGCGCACCGCTGATAACGGTGAGGTCGACAGTTCGAGTCTGTCCAGGCCCATTCAACTCCTTTTACAATAGCAGTTTACAAGAACCGGGCCGAATTTTTCGGCCTCTTGGGTTCATTTGCCGTGCGCCCAACACATGAGGTGCGGGGCAACGGCGTGGTTGATGGCGTGATGTCCATCCCTCTCAAAAGTGGTTGATCTAATTATAAATGGGTTTTCACGCTGGGTTTAGGGTAACCCTATTCCAATCTGGCATGATGGCGTTCATGGCGCGATTCGCCGCCCG
>JBBDKK010000059.1:0-5744 GCA_040879395.1 Phycisphaerales bacterium | reverse complement strand
ACGTGCTCCGCCACCTGTGCCGGCCTGCCCTCCTCCGCCTCCACCGGCGGCCTGGACCGCGCTCTGAAGATCAAACTCGGGCGCGTTATCAAAGTCCGGGACCACATAGAGCAGATCCGAGACATCATAGATTTCCAGTCGCTGGTTGCGGTTTAGTTCCGATTTGGGGCCCATTTCCATGGTGCCGTAGTCGGTGAACTGCCATGTGTATTCCTCGCCCACGGCTTCGGCCCGCTGGGCCCGCAGCAGCACCCGTTCCAGCACGACCAGGGCGGGAGTCTGGGAGACCTTAATTGTCACCGGCGTCGCCGGGTCCATGCCCCCGGCAGCGGAATCGTCATCGAGATAGATCGGCTCAAGGTCGGCCCCGGTCACATCCCGCAGGAACGCGATGATGTCCTCCAGCGGCTGGTCCGTGACATCAAGAGTCACGGGCTTGGACAACGCCACCAGCAGCGCACGCTTGGCGTTGCGGGCCTCATCATCATCCGAGTCGACCGAACTCTGGGCGGACACCGTCATCGCCGCCATGCCCAGGGTCCCGCCCGCGATCAACGGAAATCCCGCCGCGGCCAGCAGCGAAAACAGGGCGGCACCCATTCCCGAGCACGGGAGATGAGAGCGAGTGTGGCGTCTGGCATTGTTCATATGTGTCTCCGGCGTGTGGATGAAACGGACATCGGTGGACTCATACATGATACGCGTGAGTTTCCCAGCCGGTTGCATGCAATAAAGAGCACCCAAGCGATGCCGGGATACTCATTGAACGACCGAGATGGGGCCTCTATTCCGCCCGTGCAGCCGATCCCGGCGCCTCAGGGACACCCCGCCGAGAACGCCGAGAGGAACGCCGAGATATCAAAGAAGTTGAACAACCCGTCCTTGGAGAAGTCGGCGATCGGATCCATCGAGCTGAAAGCGCCCAGGAACGCCGAGATATCAAAGAAGTCCAGGTTGCCCTCGCCGGTCAAATCCGCGGGGCAGTCCGCAGGCGCCTCAACAATGATGATCTTGCCGATCATATCGGCGTGGTGCGTAACGCGGCAGGTGAAGTAGTACTCGCCCGCATCGTCACCCACCGGCGTCCAGTCGATCGGGTCATCGGCGGGCTGGGGGTCGGCGGTGAAATCGGCGATCGGCTGGAGCGTGGCGGCGTCGATCACCGCGCCATCGGTGGTGTCGCGGACATAGTCCCCGTCGGTCCCGCTCACGGGCAGCGTGTCATCGGTGATGACAAACGGGTGCACCGTGGTCATGTTCTCAAAGATATAGCTCTGCCCGGCGGTCAGCGTGATCGTCGGGTCGATTGCATCAAAGTCCCCCGAATCATCGCTCCACGAGAGAATGAAACTGCTCGAAGCGAGACTCTGGATCTCAAAGGTGACCCCCTCATCGGCCGTGTAGGTATTTGGACCAGTCTGCGTGGTGTCGCCGGCGGCGATTCCGGTGAAGAGTGCGACAGCGGCGGTCAGTGCGATGATGTCTTTCATGGTGTAACCTCTCTCAGTGTAAGTTGGGGCTTGGGTCTCGGGGATCTGCCGCGCGGCGTCTTCCCATTGGAGTCCCTGTTTCAGTATCACCGGTGCATCCGTTTCCTCCAAGAAACCGATGTCAGTCCAAAGGTCCGCGGACAATCCCCGAGATGGAGGGCCTCATGCCGACGACGATCATCTGGTACGCAAACAACCTTCGTGTGGATGATCAACCCGCCCTGAGATACGCCGCGGACCGGGGACGCGTCGTCCCGGTGTTCGTTCATGACCCTCAATATACCGGCCCTTCGGCCATGGGCGGGGCCACCAAATGGTGGGTTCACCACAGTCTCACCGCCCTTTCCTGCCGCCTAGGGCAACTCGGATCCCCCCTCATCCTCCGCAAAGGGGATCCAGCCGACGAACTGCTCAAGGTCGCCGGGGCGGTCGGCGCCGACCAGATCGCCTTCTGTGAGGCCATCGAACCCGATCTGCAGCAGATCGACGATGCGGTCGAGCATGCGCTCGCCAAGGAAGATATCGAGGCACGGCGCTTCCCCATGCATGTCCTCTGGCCCATCGGCTCGGTCCTAACCAAAGACGCCAACCCGTACCAGGTCTTCACGCCCTTCTGGAAGGCCTGCCTCAAGTCCGGCCCGCCGCCCCAGCCCGTCGATGCCCCGTCCAAGCTCTCCCCGCCGAGCAGCCACCCAAAGTCGCTCAAGCTCGAGCAGCTCGGGCTGCTGCCCGAGATCGACTGGGCCGGCGGCATGCGGAAGCGGTGGACCCCGGGCGAATCCGCCGCCCACGGCCGCTTGGGCGCCTTCGTTGAGCAACGCCTGGAAAACTACCCCGAGGACCGCAACCGCCTGGACATTCCCGGCTGGTCGGCCATGTCCCCGCATATCCACTTGGGCGAGATCTCCGTCCGCCGGATCTGGCACACCCTGGCCACCGCCAACTGGGAGAAGAATACGGCCAGGGAAACCTATCTCCGCGAGATCGGATGGCGGGAGTTCGCCCAGCACCTGCTCGTCCACTTTCCTCGAACCGTCGACAAGCCCCTCCGCGAGAAGTTCGAGGACTTCCCCTGGTCACGCAGCCGCAAGAACCTGACGGCCTGGCAAAGGGGCATGACCGGATACCCGATCGTCGACGCCGCCATGCGCAACCTCTGGGCCGAGGGCTGGATGCCCAACCGCGCCCGCATGATCGTCGCCTCGTTCCTGACCAAGGACCTGCGGATCAACTGGCGGGAAGGGGCCGCGTGGTTCCACGACACGCTCGTCGATGCCGATCTTGCCAGCAACACCCTCGGCTGGCAGTGGACCGCCGGCTGCGGAGCCGACGCCGCCCCGTACTTCCGCGTCTTCAATCCCGTCACACAGGGCCGCAAGTTCGACCCCGACGGCGACTACATCCGCCGCTGGATTCCCGAGCTGGCCCAGCTGCCAACCAAGCAAATCCACGAGCCGTGGGAAGCAGACGACCAGATCCTCCAAAGAGAAGGCGTTGAACTCGGCAAGGACTACCCCCGTCCCATCGTCGATCACGGGCAGGCACGCAAGGAAGCCCTCGCCGCATTCGAGAAAATCAAGGGCTGATCGAGCTGAAGCGCGGCTCCCGGCGCGGTCCCACAATCCAAAAAATGGCCGGCGGCGTCCCGAAGAACCCCGCCGGGACTGGCAACTCCCCACACACGGGGGCGGGGGATGCCGATCAGTCCTTGGGCAGGATGACCCTGTCGATCACATGGATCACGCCGTTGGATGCTTCAAGATCGGCTTTGCTGACCGTGGCTTGGTTGACCTTCACCTTGCCCCTGCTCTTTTCAATGGTGATGCCCGATCCCTGCAGGGTGTCGGCTTTCCCGGCCTTCACTGCCTGGTCGGCGTACACGCGCCCCTCAACCACATGGTAAAGAAGGATGCCACGCAGCTTGTCCTTGTTCTCCGGCATGAGCAGCATCTCAAGAGTGCCCTCGGGGAGCGCGGCGAACGCCTCATCAGTCGGCGCGAAGACGGTGAACGGGCCATCGCCTTCCAAAGCCCCGATCAGATCCGCGGCCTCCAGAGCCGCCGCCAGGGTGGTGAACGACCCCGCAGAGCCCGCGATCTCAAGAATCGAGTCGCTCTTGGGCATGATGACCGTGTCGATCACATGGATAATGCCGTTGCTGCACTCGATATCGGTCGCCGTGATACCCGCGCCATCGACACTGGTTTTATCAGCATCAATATCGATGCGCTGGCCGTTGAGCGTGGTCAGCGTATCCGCGTCCAGCACCTCGCCCGCGTCAAACTCGCCGGGGACGACATGGTATGTAAGAATGGAGATCAGCTGGTCGCGGTTCTCGGGCCTGAGCAGCGACTCAACGGTCCCTGCTGGGAGCTTGGCGAAGGCCGCGTCGGTGGGCGCGAAGACGGTGAACGGGCCCTTGCCCTTGAGCGCGGAGACCAGCCCCGCCTCGGTCAGCGCCTTGGCCAGCGTGTTGAAGTTCCCGGCGGCCACCGCCGTATCCACGATGTCCGCCGGTGCGGCGTCGGCGACCAGCGATACGGCCCCCATCGTGCCCGTGTTCGCCGATGCGATGTTCGCGGTCACGGCCTTTGTGCTGCGCTCGGCGGTGCAACCATCGCCGGACGAAGCGGTCATCGTCGCCGCGCCAGCGGTGGCGACCAGTGCCAGAATGCTTACGGTGAAACTCATGGGATATCTCCTTGTTGGTGTGTTCGTTTTCGGTGGGAGCCCCCGGCGGACGCCGGTTCGTTCTTGCTCCACTCGGTTTGGCTTGGCTTCGAGCGGTCAGCACCGGTGGATGCGATCAACAAATAAATCACGCCGCCCTTCCCACCCTGCCATGCATCCAGCCCGGCCGCCAAGGCGAAACCAATCCTGTGAACCCAGAGGCAACCCAAACCCAACCACCAACCCGTCCGGCCAGGCAGCCCAGGCGGCCAATGCCCACCAGGTGCCTTGCAGATACGGGCCGACTATGATTCCCTGCTCACCGGATGTGAGTCGCTACTTCAGGCTTGGCATACGACCAGCCGGAACGGATCCTCTCACACATGTCCGTGAGCACCGAAAGATCAGAACTGCTCTCCCGCGTCGCCGATGGCGACCAGGACGCCATGCGGTCGCTCATCAAGCGGTACTCGGGCCTGGTGTGGTCGCTCGTGCGAAGGAAGATCAGCAACCAGACCGACGCCGAGGACCTCGTGCAGGAGATCTTCGCCGATATCTGGAAGAGCGCGCACCGCTACGACGCCGCGGTGGGCTCGGAAGACACCTTCGTGGCCATGATCGCCCGCCGACGCGTGATCGATCAGATCAGAAAAATCACCCGAACTCCCAACACCGTATCGCTCGACACCCAGAGCAGCAACCGTGACCCAAAGACCACCGATCCCGTGGACAGCATCGACCTCACAAACCGTGCAGACAAAGCGATGGGCGCATTGGGAACACTCAGGCCCGAACGACGCCTCGCGCTCGAACTGGCCATCGTCCACGGCCTCTCGCATTCGCAGATCGCCGAATCCACCGGCATGCCCCTGGGCACCGTCAAAGCCCACCTCCGGCGCGGGCTCGACGAGGTCCGCAAGCTCCTGCTGCCAAACGCGCCCCAGGACACCGGCGCAGGACCCGACGCCAAGGGGGTGTCATCATGAATGACCACCACCGAAACGACATCAGCGAACGGCTCGCGGAACTCTGCGCCGACTACGCCATGGGCCATATCGACGATGCGGGCATGAAGGAACTCGAAACGCTCGATCCCGATCGCACCGCCCGGCGCGCCTTCGAAGCCGCCGCGGCCGAGATCGATCTCGATCACGCCCGTTCACAACCCGCCGACATGCCCCAGGGCCTGCTCGACAAGCTCTACGCGGAAATCCCCGGCACACCAGAGACACGCCCAGGCAAACCAAGCGCCCGCAGCGTCGCCCCCATCGCCGCCCGGCTCACCTGGATCCCATGGACACTCGCCGCCGCGTCCATCGCTTTGGCGACGGTCGTCATGCTGAGTAACAACCAAGCTCCGCGGCCCTCACCCGCCCAGGCACGCCAGGAACTGATCCAGCAGACCGCTCCCGAAGAACTGCTCAGGTACACATGGACCGCCACCGACGACCCCGCGGTCGAAGGGGCCGTCACCGGCGATCTCGTCTGGGACGATGTCACGCAGCGCGGATACATGAAAATCAGCGGCCTGGCCGTCAACGATCCCGCACAGTCCCAGTATCAGCTGTGGATCTTCGACGCCAC
>JBBDKK010000058.1:2518-5758 GCA_040879395.1 Phycisphaerales bacterium | reverse complement strand
GGTCGGGGATCTCGGAGAGGACGGAAAGGCGGGCGCGGACATCTTCGCTGCGTTTGGTGTCGTGGGTGCTGGTGGCGAGCATTGCCCGGGGCCATCGCTGGGCGCGGTGCATGGTTCGCTCGTGGAAGTCGGCGGGCGTAAGGGCCCATGCGGCGGGGTCGCCGCCGACCTCGTTGAGGGCGGAGAAGCGGTGGTATCGGTAGAAGGCGGTGTCTTCGACGCCCTTGGCGGTGGCTGGGGCGGAGAACTGCTGGAAACGGATGGCGACCTCGCGCTGTTGTTCATCATCCGGTGACCAGAGGATGCTGGCGACCCGGGTGAGGAGTTGGGGGTTGTCGGGGCGTTGGGCCGCTGCGAGGCATTGGTCGATGAAGCGTTGTTCCTGCTCGGAGGGTGTGCTGCGGGTGTCGGTGAGGTAGGTGCGGTAGACGGGGAGGGCCGCGGCGAGTTCGGTGAGGGTATCGGCGACCTGGATGTCGGAGGCGTCTGGTAACAGCGGTTTGATGAGTCGGACGAGGCGGTCGAGGTCTGCGGCGAGGAGGTTTGATGCGGCGTAGCGCTTTGAGTTGAGGAGGATAGATTCGAAGGATTCGTCGGCGGCGGTAAGTTGGCGGTAGAGAGCGTCGATGGGTTCCTGAGCGGCGGGGTTGATCAGCAGCCGGAGGCAGTCGCTGAGGAAGTCGTAGCCGCTGGTTCCGGCGACGGGCCAGTCGTCGGGGAGTCGTTCGTCGGTTTAGAGGATCTTCTCGGCGACGGTCCAGAGGCCGCCGGTTTTCTCTGCGAGCTGGGCGAAGTAGGCCTGCGGGTCGCGGAGGCCGTCGGGGTGGTCTACGCGGAGGCCGTCGAGGGCGTCGAGTGCGGCGAGTTCGAGGATCTGTTTGTGGGTTTGTTCGAAAACCTGCGGGTCCTCGACGCGGACGGCGGCGAGGGAATCGATGTCGAAGAAGCGGCGGTAGTTGACCTGTGTGCCACCGGTTTTCCAGAACATGGGGAGGTAGTGCTGCTCGGCGATGAGTCCGCGGAGCGGTCCGGGCAGGGAGAAGCGGGCTAGGAAAGCATCGGGGGCTTGGGGATCGGAATCGGCGATGATGCGAGCGACGGAGTCGGGATTGAGTGGCCAGTGGTTGTCAAAGTAGGTCAGGCAGGGCTCGGCATCGAATATGGCTAGTTTCAGTTCGCCATTGTCGATGGCTTCGTCCAGCGGGCGGCCGAGGAGTGGGAGGATGACGCGGCCGCCGGCGTGGGGGGCGTTCCAGTCGATGTCGAAGAAGTGGGCGAAGGGGCTTGCCGGGCCGAGGCGGAGGACGCTTCGCCACCAGGGGTTGAGCGGGCTGGTGATGTTGAGATGAATGGGGACGATGTCGAGCACGAGGCCCATGTTGTTGTTGCGGCAGCGGTTGAGCAGGCGGTCGAAGCCGGGGCGTCCGCCGCGGTCCTCGTCGATACGGGTGGGGTCGACGCCGTCGTAGCCGTGGGTGATGCCGGGTGCGGACTGGAGGACGGGCGAGAGGTAGAGATGGGAGACGCCGAGTTGGGCGAGGTAGTCGACGATCGCGGCGGAGTCGTCGAAGGTGAAGCCCTCGTGGAGCTGGAGGCGGTATGTGGAGGCGGGGGTGGTCATTGGCTGTCGGTGATGTGCTGGAAGACCTGCACGCTGCGGGGTTCGAGATGGACCTGGTCGCCGCCCTGGAACTCATGATCCTTGCGGGTAGCGGCGGGGTTCACGAATCCGTCGTGGGTGTCGACGACCCTGGCCCATCGCATGGTTTCGAGGAGCGTGGGGATGGTGAACTCCAGGGGCCCGGTGTCCGCGCTGAAGAGGACGAGGAAGTCGTCGTCGATGATGCGCCGGCCGACGGGGTCGACGGCCTGCACGCCGTGGCCGTTGAGGAAGACGCTGAGCGTCTTGGCGTGCTCGGTGGCCCAGTGGTCATCGGTCATCTGCTCGCCGAAGTGGGTGAACCAGACGATATCGGGGAGTTGGCTGGTTTCGACTGGCTGGCCGGCGAACCAGTGCCGGCGTTTGATGACGATGTGGTCGCGGCGGAGGCGGATGAGTCCGCGGGTAAACGCGAGGAGGTCTTCATCGAAGTTCTCCCAGTCGATCCAGGTCAGTTCGTTGTCCTGGCAGTAGCCGTTGTTGTTGCCGTTCTGGGTGCGCCCGCGTTCGTCGCCGTGGGAGATCATGGGTATTCCCTGGCTGAGCAACATGGTGGCCAGCAGGTTGCGTTGCTGGCGGGCGCGGAGTTCGAGGATCTCGGGGTCGTCGGTCTCGCCTTCGACGCCGCAGTTCCATGAGCGGTTGTGGTCTTCGCCGTCGCGGTTTTTCTCGCCGTTGGCTTCGTTGTGTTTTTCGTTGTAGCTGACGAGATCGCGGAGCGTGAAGCCGTCGTGGGCGGTGACGAAGTTGATGCTGGCGTAGGGGCGTCGCCCGGAGACGGCGTAGAGGTCGGCCGAGCCTGTGAAGCGGCTGGCAAACTCGCCGAGGGTGGAGGGCTCACCACGCCAGAAATCGCGGACGCAGTCGCGGTACTTGCCGTTCCACTCGCTCCAGAGCGGAGGGAAGTTGCCGACCTGGTAGCCGCCCTCGCCGACATCCCAGGGCTCGGCGATGAGCTTGGTCTGGCTGATGACGGGGTCCTGCTGGATGAGGTCGAAGAAAGCGCTGAGGCGGTCGACATCGTGGAGTTCGCGGGCCAGCGTGGAGGCGAGGTCGAAGCGGAAGCCGTCGACATGCATCTCGGTGACCCAATAGCGTAGCGAGTCCATGATGAGCTGGAGCACGCGGGGGTGGCGCATGTTCAGGCTGTTGCCACAGCCGGTGTAGTCGACATAGTGCATGGGGTTTTCTTCGTCCAGGCGGTAGTATGCCTGGTTGTCGAATCCGCGCAGGCACAGGGTCGGGCCCATGTGGTTTCCCTCGCCGGTGTGGTTGTAGACGACATCGATGATGACCTCGAGTCCGGCGGCGTGGAGTGTTTTGACGAGGTGCTTGAACTCGGAGACGACATCCTCGGGGCGTGTCGGGTCGGCACCGTACTCGTTGTGGGGCGCGAAGAACGCGATGGAGTTGTATCCCCAGTAGTTGGTCAGGCCGCGCGAGAGCACGGGGCCGTCGTGGGCGAACTGGTGGACGGGCATGAGCTCGATGGCGGTGACGCCGAGGTCGACCAGCGACTGCACCGCGGCGGGATGGGCCAGGCCGCTGTATGTGCCTCGGATTTCCTCCGGGATGTCGGG
>JBBDKK010000058.1:0-2508 GCA_040879395.1 Phycisphaerales bacterium | reverse complement strand
GATCCGCAGGCGGCGGTCGTTATCCCAGTCACACTGACCGACGACCACGACGGAGCGTGGCGTTGCCGGCGCACTGTCGATCGCGTTGATTTTGGTCGGGTCGTCGGAGCGGTGGGCGAATACCTCGGGGCTTGAGTGGATCGGGCCGTCGATCGCTTTGGCGTATGGGTCGATCAGCAGTTTGTTTGGATTGCAACGCAGCCCCTGCTTGGGGTCCCATGGCCCGTGCACGCGGTAGCCGTAGCGATGGCCCGGTTTGACGCGGGGCACATAGCCGTGCCAGCAGAATCCGGTGACCTCCGGCAGGTCGATGCGTGTCTCCTCGCCGCTTGGGTTAAACAGGCACAGTTCGACGCGTTCGCCGACCTCTGAGAATACCGAGAAGTTGGTCCCGACACCGTCGAAGGTGGCACCGAGGGGGAATGGTTTTCCCGGCCAGATTTGCATTACTTATTTCTCCTTGGCGGCGTGGATGCCGCTGAGTTGTGATAACTGTTTGCCTAAGCGGTTGTCCGAAGTGATCTCATCGAGCGTCCGTGCCCCCTTGCGTCGCCAGTTGGGGAAGCCCTCTGAGATCCCCGGCACATTCTGCGGCGCGCGCTCGCCCCAGAGGTCCTCAAGGTTCACCAGCAGGATGGAGGGATGGGCGTCCGCGGCGAGGTGGAGCAGTGCTTCGAGGACCTCGAGCAATTGGGGATTATCGGCCGAGAGCAGGCCGCGGTCACGCAGGGCTGCCACCACCCGTTGGCGCATGGCTTCCCGTTCGCCTTTGAGCCGCGGGGCGTCGTCGGGATCCACCACGCCGAGCTTGGCGTGCAGTTCGATGTCCGATCCTTCCCAGTGGGCGGCGAAGGTGGGCATATCGTGCGTGTTGAGGGCGGTCAGTGTGTGAGTTCCCGGTTCGGGAAGCGGCTGCTCCTCGTCGCCGAGATCGAACTGGAGGATGCTCATGTTCAGCAGTCCACGGCGATCGAGCCCGCGGGTGATCTCGCGGGGGACGGTTCCCAGGTTCTCGGCGATAATCGTCGACTGGTGACGGTGTGAGAGGATCGAGAGCAGGGCGATGTATTCCTCGGCGGGCTGGTGGACATAGACGCCGTCCGACGCGGTCATGCCGTCGGGCACCCAGAAACAGCGGAAGAGCCCGGCGGCGTGGTCGATGCGGAGGGCGGAGGCGTGCCGCAGGTGGCGGTTGATCGCTACTGCGAACTCTTCGTGCCCCACCCGCCGCGAGCTTTGGGGGACAACCGGCGGGAACCCCCAGCTCTGGCCGCCCTGAAATAAACCGTCGGGCGGCGCGCCGAGCGAGATGCCCTTGGCATACAGGTCGGGGTATCGCCATGCGTCAAAGCCGTCGCGGTGCGATCCGATGGGGAGGTCGAGGTAGAGCCCGCGTGCGGCCCTGTTGAGCTGATCGTGCAGCAGCCACTGGGCGACGAGAAACAACCGCTCCTCGTCCTGGGCGTGTCTTCCGGGGATCGTGTGTTGCTTGCGAAACCGGGCATACTCGGTGAGAAGCGGGTCGGCGGCGGCGAACGACTCGACCTGTTGGCGGAGGCCGGGCTTTCGATAAATCTCGGTTGTCGCCGTCCCGAGTCCCTGCCGAACAATGTGCCACGAGGCCCGGTAGTCGACCAGCCGCTCGCCTCGGAGACGGGCGGCTTGGGCCCGCCAGTCCGGGGACCCGAGCAGTTGCTTGAGGTCGCCCAGTTCGTAGCGCTTCGCGGCGTCCTCCAGATCAACGAAGAGTTCGCCGAAAATGCTTCTGCTCACGGGCATGTAGGGGCTTGGTTCGAAGGGCTCATCGAGGAAGGTCGAGAGCAGCGGCAGCGTGCCGATCAAGCGGGCTCCCCGGCCTTGTGCCCAGCGGCCGAGTTCCTTCAGCTCCCCGAGCGTGCCCACGCCTGGATTGCCGTCGGTCCTGAGCGCGTAGAGCGGGAGGAACAGGCCGATGGCGGTCTCCTGTTCCGGGGCATGGCAGCGTGGCGGGGCGACGAGGACCGTTCCGGTGTCTTCCCTCGCTCCGCATCGCACGCGTAGTCGATGGATGCCGATCGGCAGGTCCTGACCGACCGAAAGCTCGGTCTTTCCTTGCGGGGCGTTCCATGATGTATGCGAGCCATCTTCGCAGTTCAACTCGGCCTCAATCGGGCCCGCATCTCGGCATCCCGGTCCGAGCGAAAGTACCGCTTTCGGCGTTCGCCAGATCACGATCACCGGTTCACAGAGCGGTCGCTCCGTTTCATTTTCGATCGCTCGAAGCCGGTCTCGTGCCTGCGGGGGTTGCTCGATCGGCGTGCCCATGGCGCGCAGCACGGCCATGACCGCTTCATCGGAGGCGTGGCGGCGTTGCCCCGTGCCGTCGACATAGCGTCGCTGGATCCCCTTCAGGCGCGCCAGGGCGTCGAGGTCTCGACGAGCGGTGTCGGCATGGCGTTCGGTGGTGATCATGCGCTCGCATCGTCCGATTCATGCTGGAGCACGATCGCTCCCAGCGGGGGGAGCGTC
>JBBDKK010000057.1:0-5793 GCA_040879395.1 Phycisphaerales bacterium | reverse complement strand
GGCCTACCGCTGGAAGGGGTAGAGCCCGGGCAGATCAAGGATCGCGGTGAGTTCGTCGAGGGCATCGGTGAGCCGCCGGGCCAGGGCCGGGTCCAGCAGTTCCTCGCTCCGCAGCTCGTCGGGGTAGTGCTTCTCCACCCAGACCGTCAGCTTGGCGTACAGACCGTCATCGAGCAGCACGCCCGGGTGGGAGGCCGCCAGTTCCTCATCGGTCATCACCACCCGCAGACGCAGGCAGGCCGGGCCGCCGCCGTTGCGCATGGATTCGCGGACATCCAGGTAGTGCACGCCGTCGATGGGGTTGGCCTTGTCGGCGACCATCGACTCCACAAACGCCCCCACCCGCGGGTTCTCGCGGGCCTCCAGCGGGGCGATCAGGGCCATGGTGCCGCCGGGAAGGGTCACGATCTGGGAGTTGAAGAGGTAGCTGGTGACCGAGTCCTCCAGCGAGAAATCCGTGTTGTGGGCCTCGATGAGCGTGAGTTCCTGGCCCAGCGGCGCGGCGATGTCGGTCACCATCGTGCGGGAGGTGGCGAAGGCCTGCTCGTGGTACAGGAAGACCCGCTCGTTGCCCGTGGCGATCACATCGTTGTGGAACACGCCGGCGTCGATCGCGTCGGGGTGCTGGCGGGTGAAGACCACCCGGGCCGGATCGAGCCGGTGCAGGCGGACGATTGCTTCGCAGGCGGCCCGGGTCTGGCGCGAAGGGAACCGGCGGGCCCCGCCGGCGGGGTCCTCGCGGTCGAAGCCGTAGACGAACATCTCGATCCCCGCCTCACCGTGGGTGGGGGCGAAGCGGATGTGGTTGGCGGCCCCCTCGTCGGCGTAGCGCATCTGCAGCGGCAGCGGGTCGTGGACGACGAACTTGCTTTCATCCTTGAAGATCATCCGCAGGGCGGCGGTGGTGGTGGGGTGCTCCAGCGAACGGTGGTAGTTGGAGATCAGGTTGGCTGGCGTCATGTGCACCCGCCCGTCGCCGGTGTCGGCGCTGGGCGAGACCGTGGCGGCGTTGGCCGCCCACATGCTGCTGGCGCTCCAGATCGCCGCCAGCAGTGTCGGGTCCGATTCGTGGGCGGCGCGGAGGATCTTCTCGTCGTCGCCGGTGAATCCGATGTCCCGCAGGGCGCTCAGGTCCGGGCGCTGATGGGGCGGGAGCACGCCCTGGGTCAGTCCCAGGTCCAACAGGTGTTTAATTTTGCCCAGCCCCTGCAGGGCCGCGGCCTTGGGGCTCGAGACGCCGCCGGCGTTGGTGGCGGAGGCCACATTGCCCGGCGAGAGCCCAGAGTAGTTGTGCGTGGGGCCGATCAATCCGTCGTAGTTCACTTCGCGCGCGGGGGTCATGGCCTAGAGCGTAGGTCGGTCTCCCGGCGGGATGGGCTTGCCTTGGGGGTCCAGTTCCGGGGTTCCCCCGCGGCCCAGGCGCTCTGAGAGGTCCAGGTGTTCGAGCCGCTCGGCGGTGGCGTGGACATGGTCCGGGCTCAGGCCCGCTTCGTCCACGAGGTAGCCCTCCCACAGGCGGTGGCGGCGGATGATGGCCGCCCCGTGGGCGCGCCCCGTGTCGGTCAGTTCCAGGCGTCCGGCGCGCTCAGTGATCAGCCCGTCCCCGATCGCCCGTTCGATGGCGGTTTTCGTGCGGGCCGGCGCGCCGAGCATCTTGACCAACTGGCCCCGGGCGGCGGTCTTGCCGATCTCGCCCAATCTATACAGCGCGCCCAGGACATCCTCGGTGGCCACGCTCCGTCCGATGCGCCGCTGGTTGCGGGAACGGGCGATCACGCCGTGGCTGGGCGAGGCGACGATCGCGGCGACCAGCAGCACGCCGGAGACGCTGGCCATCATCCCTGCCGCATTGACCCCCATCACCGACGCCGCGCCGTACCCGATCAGCGCCGTGAGAACCGAAACGCCAACGCTCACCGTCAGTTGCGAGGCCAGCCGGTCGGTGAGCAGCCGGGCGGTGGCCGCGGGGCAGATGAGCATGGCGATAACCAGGATCGAGCCCACGGCCTCGAAGGAAGCGACGGCGGCGATGGCCACGAAGGTCATCAGGGCCATGTGCATCCCCCCGGCGTGGATTCCTTGGGCGGTGGCGATCCCCGGATCGAAGGAGACGATCCGCAGCTCCTTGAAGAACAGGCCCACGAACGCGAAAACGGCGACGAGGGTCACGACCAGCGTCCACACCTGGCGCGGGATCTGGCCGAGGGTTTGGGAATCGAACAGGCCGGACCATTGTGTCGGCGGCTCGGCCCAGAAGAGGGTCTGCAGGTTGCCGTGGAGCACGCAGTCGGCATCGAGGTCCACGCTGCGGGCCGCAGCGTTCTCCAGGAGGTACACGCCCAGGGCGAATAGGACGCTGAACACCACGCCCATCGCCGCGCCCGGCTCGACGCGCCCCAGGCGTTTGATGAGTTCGGTGAGGACGACGGTGGCCAGCGCGCTGACCGCCGCGCCGATGAACATGATCTCGGGCCTGCGGGACTGGGTAATCAGGAACGCGGCCACCAGCCCGGGCAGCACGGCGTGGGAGATGGCGTCGCCCATGAGACTCTGGCGCCGGAGCACGAGAAAGTTGCCCAGCAGCCCGCACGAGACCGCGGCCATCACGGCCGCCGAGAGCGGGAAGAGGTCCAGGAGCATGAACTGTTGGATCCACGCGGGGATCATTTCGCACCCCCGTTCGCCGCTGGCACCGCCAGGCCGCGTTTGCGCAGGGCCTGCTCCAGATGCTCGATCAGCTCGTCGCTGAGGACATGCTCGACCTGGTCGACCGACCAGTCAACATGGGTGGGGGCGATGTCGGCGTAGCTGATAAGGTACTGCTCCCACAAACGGTGGTTGCGGTGCACCCGCGCGCCCTGGGCCCGGCCGGCGTCGGTCAGGGCCGGGGCGCCGGGCGCGCCGGTGATCCAGCCACGCAGGCGCATGAGGCGGATCAGCAGCGGTCGGCCGGTCGGGGGCGGGTCGTCGCTGAGGCCCTTCTCGATCTCGTAGAGCGCTTCGAGCACATGGTCGATGGCGATCCGCACCCGCAGCCGGGCCAGGCGGACGGCCCCGGCCAGCACACCCCGGCGCGGGGCCAGCAGCATGGAGACGGCGAACACCGCACCGGCGACCAGGACGATGACCGATCCGGCGGGCTTGCCCGGCAACAGCGCGCTGATGGCCGCGCCGGCGTAGCCCGAGAGCCCGCCCACGCCCGCGCTGATCATGACCAGCCGCCACAGCCGGTCCGTCCAGAACCGCGCGGCGGCGGGGGGGATGATCAGCATCGCCACGATCAGGATCAGCCCGACCGCCTGGAGCCCCGTGACCGTGATGACCACCACCAGCCCCAGCATCATCGAGTCGATCAGCCACACCGGCAAACCGATGGTCCGCGCGAAGGACTCGTTGAAGCACACCAGCGTGAACTCCTTGAGCAGCACCAGTGCCGTGATCGAGGCGAGCACGCCGATGGCGCCCATGAGGTAGGCGTCGCCTCGGATCATGGCGGCGGTCTGGCCGTAGATGTAATGGTTGAGCCCCGCGCCGCTGCCGGTGGTGGACTGCTGGACATAGGAGAGCAGGACGACGCCGACGCCGAAGAAGACGCTGAGGACGATGCCGATGGCCGCGTCCTCCTTGAGGCGCGAATAGCGCAGCAGCAGGTGGATGCCCGCCACGCCCACGATCCCCGTCACGGCGGCCCCGAGCATCAAGAGCGGCATCGACCGCCCGGCGTAGCCCATCGCGGTGGCGATCAGGAAGGCCCCGGCGATGCCCGGCAGGGTGGCGTGGGCCAGGGCGTCGGCGGTCAATGAGCGCTTGCGCAGCAGCGAGAAGGCCCCGATCACCCCGGCGGCGACGCCCAGCAGCGTGGTGCCCATGATGACGGCGTTGGTGTTGAACCCGCCCCGCAGGGTGAGGGTTTCGAAGATCTCGGGCATCGACAGGGCGGGGGCGGTCACGGCCTACTTCCCGCCCCGGGCCGCGCGGGCCACGGCCTCGGCGGCCTCGGCCAGCAGCGTCAGACGCCCGCCGTAGGTTTTGTGCAGGTTCTCATCGGTGAACACCTCACCCACGGGCCCTGCGGCGACGATGCGCATGTTCAGCAGCAGGGCGTGGTCGAAGTACTGGGGCACGGTCTGCAGGTCGTGGTGGACGACGATCACGGTCTTGCCCGATTCGCGAAGTTCGCGCAGGACGGCGATGATCGCCCGCTCGGTCGCGGCGTCCACGCCGGCCAGCGGCTCGTCCATGAAGTAGAGGTCGGCTTCCTGGGCCAGGGCGCGGGCCAGGAACACACGCTGCTGCTGGCCGCCGGAGAGTTGGGAGATCTGGCGGCTGGAGAAATCGGCCATGCCGACGCGTTCGAGCGCTTCCATCGCCGCCCGCTTGTGCGAGCGCGTCACCGGGCGGCACCACCCGATCTTGCGGTAACGGCCCATGCACACGACATCCAGGGCCGAGACCGGGAAGTCCCAGTCCACCGATTCGCGCTGGGGCACATAGCCGATCCGCGAGCGCACCGCCTTGCACGGCTCGCCCCAGAACTCCACCTCGCCGGCGGCCATGGGGATCAGTCCCAGGCACGCCTTGATCAGCGTGCTCTTGCCCGCCCCGTTGGGCCCCACGATCGCCACCAGCGCGCGCTCGGGCGCATCGTAATCCACATCCCAGAGAACCGGCTTGCGGTTGTAGGCGACGGTCATGGCGTGGACCGAGACCGGCGAGTCCGCCGAGTGCTCCGGGCGGGCATCGAGCTGCGAGCGGGGGTATCCCCCCGCGGGGGTTGCCGGATTGGTCTGGGGCGTGGTCATGGGGATTCTTGCGGCGTTTGCTGCGTGGTCAGTTTTCCGTTGAGCCCGCCGGCCGGGGCCTGGCCGCCCAGGGCGCGGGCGATGGTGGTGACATTATGGTCGATCATGCCGATGTAGGTGCCCTCGTAGGTCCCCGAGGGGCCCATCGCGTCGGAATAGAGCGAGCCGCCGACACGGACGGTGTGCCCGCGGTCGTTCGCCCCGGCGATCAGGGCGCGGATATTGCGCTCCGAGACCGTGGTTTCCACAAACACCGCGCCGATTTGCCGGGTGACGAGCAGGTCCACGATCCGCTCGATGTCCCGCACGCCCGCCTCGGACTCGGTGGAGATGCCCTGAATGCCCACGACCTCCAGCCCGTATCGTTGGCCGAAGTAGCCGAAGGCGTCGTGGGCCGTCACCAGCACCCGCTGGCGCTCGGGGATCGAGCCCAGCGCCTCGGCGGCGTAGTCGTGCAGGGCGCGGATCTCGCCGATGAGCTGGTCCGCGTTGGCGCGGTAGGTGTCCGCCCCGGCGGGGTCATGGGCTTGGAGCGTGGCGGCGATGGTTTGGGCGGCGTGGATCCACAGCAGCGGGTCCATCCACACATGGGGGTCGTGGTGGCCCTCGTAGTCCGGGGGCGAGAGCAGGGCGGATTCGTCGATCTCGGCGGCGACCGCGACCACCTCGGTGCCCGAGGCGACGCGGACGAGCGCATCGGTCATCTTGCCCTCCAGCAGCAGCCCGTTGTACAGCACGATGTCCGCCCGCACCAGGCGGGCGATGTCGTCGCGGGTGGGCTGGTAGAGGTGGGGATCGATGCCCGAGTTGATCAGCCCGATGACCTCGGCCCGGTCGGCGGCGATGCGGCGGGTGATGTCCGTGATCATGCCGGTGGTGGCGACGACGGTGTAGGTGGTGGCCGCGGTGCCCGGGTCGTCTGCGGGTGTCTCGGCTCGTTGGCAGGCACCGAAGAGAGCGGCCAAGAGGAGGGCGGCGGCGAGGATGATGG
>JBBDKK010000056.1:0-5801 GCA_040879395.1 Phycisphaerales bacterium | reverse complement strand
TCTTCTTGAAGAGCCATCATGTTCTGGTTGGCCTTGAGGTCCGGGTACGCCTCCATCACCGCGAACAGGCGGCCCATCGCCCCGGTCAGCGCGCCCTCGGCCCCGCCCAGCGACCGCATCGCATCGGCATCGCCCGCGCGGTCCGCAGCGTTGGACAACCCGCTGGCCGCTTGGTTGCGGGCGTTGATGACCGCCTCCAGTGTGTCCTTCTCGTGGGCCATGTAGGCCTTGGCGGTCTCCACGAGGTTGGGGATCAGATCGTGGCGGCGTTTGAGCTGCACCTCTATCTGGGCGAAGGCGTTGAGAAACCGGTTTTTGAGCACCACCAGCTTGTTGTAGATCCCCACGACAAACAGCAGCACCACCACGACCACCGCCGCCAGCACGCCAATCCCGATCAATATCTCCATTTCCAACCTCCTCGGTTCGTCCCCGCCCCCCAAGACCACTCGGCGGCCCTCGTGGGCGGATCATACCAGCCCCGCCCAACTCATTGGCATACCCGCCCCGCCGATTTCCCCGCCCCCGCCCGGGGGGGCCAGCCATTGACAGGTCGATCCCCGCTCCGGGTGGGCGGCCCGGGGGCAATAAACACGAATTGAAAAGTTTCCGCGATACTTCCTTGAAATACGGGAGCCCCGGCCTACACTCTCCGCCCGATTGGGTTTAAGTGCCTAGAAATGGCCATATCGACCCATCGGAACACGGATGCCCGACTACGCGGCGGGATCGGAGGGACCCGGCCGCCGCTGCGGGCAGAGCACGAATCCCGACACGCTCGGGGACACAACAACTCGAAGGGAAGAACCATGTACGCAACGACCAAGGCCGCCGTGCGCACGCTTGCGCTGGCGGGGATCCTCACGCTCGGTGCCTGCCAGAGCACCACCGAGCCCCAGCCCCAACGCCAAGCCCGCATCTATGACGGTTTCGGCAGCTACGCCCGGCCCGTCACCACCCAGACCGATGAAGCCCAGCGCTGGTTCGATCAGGGCATGCAGCTGACCTACGGCTTCAACCACGACGAGGCCATCCGCTCATTCCAACGCGCCGGCGAGATCGACCCGTCCGCGGCCATGCCGTGGTGGGGGGTCGCCTACGGGCACGGGATCAACATCAACGACCCGGCCATGACCGAGGAGCGCTCCCGCAAGGCCCGCGCCGCCATCGACAAGGCCCTGGAGCGGCTCGATGACGAATCGCCCGTCGAGCACGCGCTGGTCCACGCGCTGTCCGAGCGCTACCAGTGGCCCGCGCCCGAGGACCGTTCGCACCTGGATCGGGCCTACGCCGACGCGATGGGCGAGGTCTACAGCCAGTTCCCCGGCGATCCCGATGTGGGCGCGCTGTACGCCGAATCGCTGATGAATCTCCAGCCGTGGGACTACTGGACGCCCGAGGGCGAGCCCAAGGGGCGCATCGAAGAGATCGTGTCCGTGATCGAGGGCGTGCTGGCGTCCCACCCGGACCATCCCGGCGCGAACCATTTCTACATCCACGCCGTGGAGGCGTCGGAGGACCCGGACCGGGCGGTGCCCGCGGCCGAGACGCTGCTGGGATTGGTGCCCGGCTCGGGCCACCTGGTGCACATGCCTTCGCATATTTTCATCCGCGTGGGTCGGTACACCGAAGCCGCCGACAGCAACCGCGCCGCGATCCAGGCCGACAAGGCCTACTTCGCCAAAGCCCCCGCGCCGGGCTTCTACGCGCTTTACTACGCCCACAATGTCCACTTCCTGGCCTTCGCCTCGATGATGGGTGGCGACTATGAATCCGCCATCACCGCCGCCCGCCAGCTCGAGGCCGAGGTGCCCGAGGAGAACCTGCGCGAGCTGGCGCCCGTGGTCGAGGGCATCATGCCCACCACCCTGCATGTGCTCATCCGCTTCGGCAAGTGGGAGCAGATTCTTCAGGAGCCCGATTACCCCCAGTGGCGTCTGATGTCCCGCGCCACCTGGTCCTACGCCCGCTCCATCGCCAACTCCGCGCTGGGCAATACCGAGCAGGCCCGCGCCGAGATGGCCGAGTTCGAGCGGCGTGTCGCTAAGGTGCCGCAGGAGTGGTATGTGTTCAACAACCAGGTGCACGATGTCCTTCCCATCGCGCGGGCGATGATCCAGGGCGAGCTGCTCTACCGCGAGGGCCGCACCGAGGAGGCGTTCGCCATCCTGCGTGAGGGCATCGCCCACGAGGACAAGCTTGTCTACGACGAGCCCCCGGCCTGGATGCTCCCCGTCCGCCACGCGCTGGGCGCGCTGATGATGGAGGACGGCCAGCACGCCCAGGCCGAAAAACTCTACCGCGAGGATCTCAAGAAGAACCGCAACAACGGCTGGGCCCTGACCGGCCTGCGTGAATCGCTGGTGGCCCAGGGGCGGATGTCCGAGGCCGCGATGCACAACGAGCCCCTGGCCCAGGCCTTCGCCAAAGCGGACACCGAGGTGACCTCCTCGTGCTTCTGCGCCCCGTGATCCCAGACCGGGTGGCCCGATGTTGACGAAGTCAACTTCGGGAAGCAAGTTCAGTATCTGCGGAATCCGACAGAGCCGAAGACGGCTCCGTCGGGCCGATGGGTTGTCAAGTAAGCTGGTTTTCGCGAATGCATATGAACGAGATTAGTCAGGATATGTGCGAAGAACTCGGCCGTATCTTTGTCTTAAGAGTCGATCCGCCCTGTCGTGGTCATCTTTGGCAAAGTTGTCGAGCATTTCTGTTTCAAACCCATCGTCGATTACGCCGTTTAGCCGTAGAGCTCGAATAAACCCATACGAGAAATCCAATCTTGGGCCATAATCCAAGGCGAGCTTGTCGAGTTCTCGGAGAAGTTGCCTCAGGCATGCACTTTCTGTTCGTGTCACAATTCTTTCCTCCAAGAATCAGCGATCGCGTCTGCGTTCTCACCGGTCAGCGCCTCGGCACTCCGGCGGTCCATCCCGTCGCTGTCGCGGGGTTTTCCAATGCGATAGGTCCACCGTCTGCCCGGGTGTGACGAGGTACTGGTCGGTGAAGCTCATGAAGAAGGATACGGGGCTCAATCCGCGGGGCGTTGCCAGCGCGACTTGGCGAACGCCTGCATGTCCTCGGCGAGATCAGTCTCGTCCACGATCTCCATGCCCAGCAGCGTCTCGATCGCGTCCTCAAGCGTCACGATACCCGAACTGCCGCCGTACTCGTCGACCACCAGCATCAGGTGCTCGCGCCGTCGCAGCAGCTCGTAGAGCACCTGCTGGAGCGAGGCGGTCTCCGGCACCGCGTGCAGCGGGCGGGCCAGTTCCCGCATGGCCGTTCCCCCGCCCCCCTCGCTGGCGGCGGCGTAGAGCTGGCGACGGTGGATCACCCCGAGCTGATCGTCGAGCGAGTGCTCCACCACCGGGACCCGCGCGAACCGGGAGGGCACAAGCCGCAGAATCTCATCGACCGTCTGGTCCGCCCGGTAGGTAAACACCACCGACCGCGGCGTCATCACCTCCCGCACGCTGATGTTCCGCAGCGAGACCAGGTTCCGCACCACCCCGTACTCCGCGCTGTCGATCACGCCCTCCTCGTGCGCCAGCCGCGCCAGGTTGCTCACCTCCTCGCGGCTGATCCGCGGCATGGTCTGATCGTGGCGTGAGAACAGCTTGGAGATCCAGTTGCACACCGCCACGATGGGCTTGAAGATCCGGATCAGCCACTCGATCGTGATGGCCGCGAACGGGGCCAGCGCCTTAGCGTGCACCGCGCCCAGCGTCTTGGGGATGATCTCAGAAAACACCAGCACCAGCAGCGTGAGCACGAAGCTCACCGCCCCCACCCACGCCTCGCCCCAGATCACCGCCGCCTGCGCGCCCACGCCGGCCGCCCCGAGCGTGTGGGCGAAGGTGTTGAGCGTCAGGATCGCCGCCAGCGGCTGATCGACATCGTCCTTCATCCGCGCCAGCCGTTTCCCTGTCGGGCTGCCCTGCTCAACAAGCACCGCCACATATGAGCGCGAGATGCTCAAAAGCACCGCCTCAAGCAGCGAGCACAGGAACGATACCGCCAGGGCGACGAACAGGTAGACCAGCAGCAGCGTCATCGAACTTCCTCAGACCACATCATGAACCCAGCACGAACTTCCGCTCGTCCCACAGCTTCTCCACCCGCTCCACAAACCCCGGGCTCTGCGGCAGATCCACCCCGCACCCGATCAGCAGATCCACCATCCCGTGGAAGTCGTCGAGCCCGACGAACTCCCGCCCGACCCGCGGCGTCCCCTCGTGCGTCCCCGCCTGTGCCTCGGCGAGCCCAGCCATGTTGTGGTAGTTCCCCAGCGGCAGGCACACGCAGGTCGCGCTGTAGCCGTACGCGCAGAACACGCTCGCCTCGCACGCCCCCCCGGCCATCAGCTTCCGCTGCCACTTCCATTTGGGCATCTCGCTCATCTTCTGGGCCGCGGTGGGCTGGGCCGGACCGCCGGCGATCCGCTCGGCCACCTTGGCCACCGCCCCCGTCAGCTCCGGCGAGAACACGCTGATCCGATCGCCCACGCGCACGATCGGCCCGCCGTGGATCGGCGAATCCGGGAACGCCCGCGAGTTCTCCAGCGCGATGATCCGCGCCCCCTTGGGCATGAACCCGCCCTTGCACGCCCCGATCGCCCCCACGAACCCGATTTCCTCGGCCCGCGTGAACAGCACACGCACATCGTTCTTCTGCCCGCCACCGCGCTGGATCGTTGCGATCTCATCCAGCGCGGCCAGGGCCGCCGCCACCGCCGCCAGGTCGTCGCAGGCGTTGGTGTGGATGATCCCGCCGAACTCGTCATCGACGATCTCGGCCCCGGGCAGCTCCCATGTCCCGATGTCGCCGACCTTCGCTCCGTGCGGTTGCTTACTGACCGCCCGATACATCTTGAACGGGCGCGTCTCGGTCTCGCTCCATTCCTTGCCGTCCGGGTCGTGCTCTTCGATGATCGTCGCCACCGCGTACCCATCATCGCCGGTGTGCACGCGGATCGCGGCGTCGGGGAAGTAGTCGCTCATCACCCCCCCGCGGAACGACAAGATCAGTTCGTCGTCAGCACGAACCTCCTCGACCACGAACGCCGGGTGGTCCAGGTGGGCCGTGAAATAGACCGGGTGATCGCTCTGGGGCACATCGGCCAGCCGCAGTTCGATGTTCCCGTGCGCATCAACCCGCTTGGCGATCCCGTCTCGCCCGCTGATCCAGCGATCGATCCACGCGATCACCCGCTGCTCCCTGCCCGCGGCGGTGGGGATCTGGGTGACATCCATCAGCCAGCGCCGATGCTCGCCGAGCCGCTTATCGGGCACAACATGCACGGCCGGGTCGGCCGCAATCTTCTCTTTGGTCCCGGAATCGTTGTTCATAAGCCGATCCTATGCGTCCTTCCATCCCCGGCCGCACCCGCCCGCCGCCCCAATCCCGCCGAAAAACCGATGAGATCCGCCCCCGCCTGCCGATCCGCTGGTCATCGTCTAAAATATGATGCAGATTACACCCCCCGCTGGCTTCTTCCCTCTCCCAACCAGACCGCCGCGGATCAAGATAGAGCCCAAGGACACCCGCCATGCCTCACATCATCGCCGAGCCGTGCATCGGAACCAAGGACACCAGCTGCGTCGACGCCTGCCCGGTGGACTGCATCCACCCAACCAAGGACGAGCCCGACTTCGAGACCTCCGACCAGCTCTTCATCGACCCCGACACCTGCATCGACTGCGGCCTGTGCGTCGACGAATGCCCCGTCCAGGCCATCTTCCAGGACGAAGACCTCCCCGACGAATGGAACCGCTTCGTCCAGATCAACATCGACTACT
>JBBDKK010000055.1:0-5864 GCA_040879395.1 Phycisphaerales bacterium | reverse complement strand
GACATAGATCGGCTCGCCAGCCGCCACGCCCAGCCCGCGGCGCTGGCCGATGGTGTAGCGGTGCTGCCCGTCGTGCTCGCCCATCTGCTCGCCGTGGAGATCCACAATCCGTCCTTTGACCCGCAGCTCCGGGCGTCGGCGCTCCACCAGCCCGGCGTAGTCGTTGTCGGGCACGAAGCAGATCTCCTGCGAATCCGGCTTGTCGAACACGGGCAGGTCGTACTTCTCGGCGATCGCCCGCACCTCGGCCTTGGTTTCGTACTCGCCGATGGGCAGGAGCATGTGTTCCAGGCGTTCGCGCGGGGCCCCGTAGAGGACATAGCTCTGGTCCTTGCGGCTGTCGCGCCCGCGCAGCAGGCGCGGCCGGGGCCCAGAGCGGTCGATGCGTGCGTAGTGCCCGCTGGCGACAAAGTCCGCCCCGATCTGCCCGGCGTACTCGTGGAGCTTGCCGAACTTGAGCCAGTCGTTGCACCGCACGCAGGGGTTGGGCGTGCGTCCGCGGGCGTATTCATCCACGAAATAGTCGATGATGCGGCCGAAATCCTTCTTGAAGTTGCAGACATAAAGAGGTATGCCCAGCGTGGCCGCCACCTCCCGGGCATCGGCGGCGTCGCCCACGCTGCAGCAGCCCTGGTGGCCGATTTTCACCTTGCTCGGGTCGCACGACACCCCGGCGGTGTCGAAGGGCACCAGCTCGTCGATCGTCTCGCCCGGCGAACCCAGGCGCATGAAGCAGCCGACCACCTCGTAGCCCTGCTCGAGCAGCAGTGCGGCCGCGGCCGAGGAATCGACGCCGCCGGACATGGCGACGAGGACCTTGGATCCCTTGTGGGGCTTGACGGAATGATTCATGTTGCTCTGCAAACCGAGTGATTCTAGACACTTGACGCTGCCGGATCGGTTTCCAGCAGCGGTCGGACCATCCTCGCCGCCCGGCGGACATCCCGGCTGAGCTGCTCGCTGAGGGCGTCGACACTTGGGAATCGGATCTGATCGCGCACCCACCCGATCAGCCGCACGGTGATGTCCCAGTCGTATTCCGCAAGCCCGTCCCCCGGCTCCCACGCATTGCCGTCCGCGTCCATGATGTGGACCTCCGCCCGCCGGTCCCGGCCTTCGACTGTTGGGCGGCTGCCCACATTGACCGCCCCAGCGACGATCGAACCGTCCGGCAGGGCGACCGTTGCCGCGTATACGCCGTCAGCGGGGAGCATGGAGTCGGTTCGGACATTGGCGGTTGGAAAGCCGATCCGGCGGCCGAGTTGGTCGCCGCGGACGACGGTGCCGACCAGCTCGTGTGGTCGGCCGAGGACGAAGGCGGCGTCGCGGACGCGGCCGTGGACCAGCAGCCACCGGGTGATGGTGGATGAAGCGGTCACGATCGACTGGTCGGTCAGCGCGACTTGAACGGGGGGAAGAATATCGACCTCCACGCCCTGCACGGCCGCCAGTTCCTTGAGCACAACCGGCGTGCCAGTGCGGCGCTTGCCGAAGTGGAAGTCGTGGCCCTCAACGATGACCCGCGGCTGGTACTCATCGATCAGGTGATCGACAAACGACTGGGGCGACTGCCCGAGCAGTTCTGGCGTGGGCGTAAGTTCGACGACCTTGTCGACGCCGGCGTCAAGCAGGCGCTGGGCCCGGAGGCGGAAGGGCTCGATGAGGGTTGGGGCGTGGTCGCTGGCGAGCGTGACCATGGGATGCGGATGGAACGCCAGGGCAATTACTTTCCCACCGGGCCCAATGCGTTCACGACAACGCTCGACAAGGGCCCGGTGCCCGGCGTGGACGCCGTCGAAGTTGCCGATGGTCAGGGCGACAGGATGCGTGTTCTCGCTTGCCACCGCCAAGTGTAGCCGCTTGAAAGTGGCGTTCGGGGCGATGGTTGCGCATCGGGATACGCCCTAGAATCTCTGAGCAAAACGCCCGGCGTCACGGGCGTGCCGATCCCTCGCACCGGAGCCCGTTCATGGCGTTGTTCACCCGTAAGTCCAAGTCCTCGCCCGCCCAAGCCGCCGCGTCCACCAGGATCGCCGCCGCCGCCCCCGCGACGAGGCCTCCGGTGGTGAGCGAATCGAGCCCGGACCGCGAGAACTCGATCATGACGATCGGCTCGCACATGCTGGATCTGGCCAAGGGACAGAAGGCCGGGATGCTTTCGGCCAGGTTCTATCAGGACAAGCTGATGGACTGGTCCATGAAGGACCACAACTTCAAGGTCCAGCTTTTTCGTTTCGTGGATGCATTCCCCACGCTCACCACGCCCGAGATGGTGCACGACCATCTGGTGGACTACCTGACCCAGCCGGGCGTGCGTACACCGCCGTTCATGGACCTGGGGCTCAGGGCCGGCGGCGTGGCCAAGGGCATGATGGCCAAGACCATCAGCAGCCAGATCAAAAACATGGCCGGCAACTTCATCGCCGGCACCGACGCCTCGGATGCCCTGCCCATGCTCGGGCGGCTCTGGAAAAACGGCATCGCGTTCTCGGTGGATCTTCTCGGCGAGGCGTGCGTGTCCAACGCCGAGGCGGACATGTACCAGGCGAAATACCTCGATCTGGTCGAGAACCTGGTGGACGAGGCGTCGAGCTGGCCCGCCAACGAGCGGCTCGAATCCGATCACCTGGGCGATGTGCCGCGGGTCAATGTCTCGATCAAGGTGACCAGTCTGTGCGCCCAGTTCACGCCCATCGCGCCCGAGACGGCGATCAACGACTTCATGAAGCGGGCGACGCCGGTCTTGGAGGCTGCCAAGCGCAACGGCGTGCTGATCAACTTCGACATGGAGCAGCACAAGATCAAGGACCTCACGCTCGATACCTTCATGCGCGCCTGCGAAACGGTCGACTTCGAGGCCGGCATCGCCATGCAGGCGTATCTCAAGTCCGGCGTCGAGGACGCCAAACGAATCAGCCAGTGGGCCAAGCGCACCGGCAAGGTCGTCACCGTGCGTCTGGTCAAGGGTGCGTACTGGGACTACGAGACGATCCACGCCGAGCAGGAGGGCTGGCCGTGCCCCGTATGGAACGAGAAGTGGCAGACCGACCTGTGCTTCGAGAGGATGGTCGAGATTTTCCTCGACGCCTGCCCGCGTGAGCCGGGCGAGGGCGGGATCAAGCTGGCCTTGGGATCGCACAATGTGCGTTCGATCGCCGCGGCCTTGGCGGGGCTGGAGAAACGCGGTCTTCCAAAGAAGGCGATCGAGCTGCAAATGCTCCACGGCATGGCCGACCAGCTCAAGCACGCGGCCGAGGAGATGGGGCTACGCGTCCGCGAGTATGTGCCCGTGGGCGAGATGATCCCGGGGATGGCCTACCTCGTGCGCCGCCTCTTGGAGAACACCTCAAACGAATCCTGGCTCAAGGCCGGCTTCCTCGACAACGCGGACCTGGAAACGCTGCTGGCCGACCCGGCGACGCAGCACCGCGGGCGTTATGTGCCCGACCTGGCCGAGATCGCCCCCCACCGCCATGAGCTCTCACCGGCCCTGCCGGCCGTAGGAGACGGGCAGCCGTTCTACACCGAGCCGCTGCGCGACTTCGCCGACAAGAAGCAGCGGTCCGCCTTCGCCGAGGCCGTCGCGGGCGCGACCGTTCCGTCCATCGCCAACGACCGCACGCCCGAGCAAGGTCTGGAGATGGTCCGCAATGCGCACGATGCCTTCGCGGCCTGGCGGGACTTCGACCCGATCAAACGCGCCGAGGTCCTGACCCGCGTGGCCGGCAAGATGCGCGAACAGCGCGACGAGCTCGCCGGCGTGGTCTGCAAGGAGTCGCGCAAACCCTGGGCCGAGGCCGATGCGGACATCTGCGAGGCCATCGACTTCTGCGAGTACTACGCCCGCTTCGCCCCCCCGCTGTTCAACCGCAAGCGTCTGGGCAAGTTTATCGGCGAACTCGATGAGATGTGGTACCAGCCCAAGGGCGTGGCGGCGGTCATCTCGCCGTGGAACTTCCCGCTGGCGATCTGCACCGGCATGACGGTGGCGGCACTGGTGACGGGCAACACCGTGGTGCTCAAGCCCGCCGAGCAGAGCGTGGGGATCGCCAAGATCTTCGCCGAGATGCTCCTGGAAGCCCTGCACGAGGTCGATGCGCCCGAGGGCGTCTTTCACTTCTGCCCCGCCCCCGGCGAGACCACCGGCGCGGCCATCGTCCGCGATCCGCGGATCGCGTTGATCGCCTTCACCGGCTCCAAGGCCGTCGGGCTCAATATCGTCGAGGCGGCCGGGCATGTGCCCGAGGAGCAGATGCATGTCAAACGCGTGATCTGCGAGATGGGCGGCAAGAACGCCATCATCGTCGACGCCTCGGCCGATCTCGACGAGGCGGTCCTGGGCGTGCGGTATTCGGCCTTCGGCTTCCAGGGCCAGAAGTGTTCGGCGTGTTCCCGCTGCATCGTCGTCGACCCGCAGGGTCCCGACGGCCCGAACATGAAGCTGTTCCTTGAGCGTCTGGGTGAATCCGCCAAGACGCTCGTCGTCGGCCCGCCCGATGATCCCAACACCGATGTCGCCCCGGTCATCGACGCAGAGGCCGCGGAGAACATCCGCCGCTACATCCAGTCCGCCCGCGATGAGAAGCTGACGGAACTCGTAGGCGCCAAGGATTTCAATCTTCCGAGCGGCGTGGACGACCTCATCGCACCGCACATCTTCACGGGCGTGAGCGAGGAAAGCACGATCTACCGCAAGGAGATTTTCGGCCCGGTCCTGGCCGTCATCCACGCCAAAGACTTTGGCGAGGCCCTGCGCATGGCCAACCACCACCCCTACAAGCTCACCGGCGGCGTCTTCACCCGCAAGCCAGCCCACATCACCCGCGCCAAAAACGAGTTCCGCGTTGGCAACCTCTACATCAACCGCGGCTGCACCGGTGCCCTGGTCGGACGCCAGCCCTTCGGTGGATTCGGCATGTCCGGTGTCGGCTCCAAGGCCGGCGGCCCCGACTACCTGATGCAGTTCGTCGACCCGCGGGCCTCGTGCGAGAACACGATGCGGCGTGGGTTCGCGCCTGAGCTTTAATCCGGGGAGTTTGTTCCAGATAGTCAGGGTCCGAGAAGCAGGTCCTGCGTGTTCGGTGCTGGCCGTTTCCCGTTGTCGTTTCGATGATGATTGCATGGAATCCCCGCCTGCCCGTCCAGCCCACCCCGGCTTCACCCTCGTCGAAATCCTCATCGTCGTCGTGATCCTCGGGATCCTGGCGGCGATCGTCGTCCCAAGGTTCGCGGGCGCGACCGACGAGGCCAAGATGGGCGCATTCATCGCCAGTCTCAAGACCTACGCCGACGCGTGTGAATACTTCGCCGTCAAGGAGGGCTTCTACCCGCCCGACGGCGGCTCCGGTGAGATCCCGGCGGGATTCGAGGACTATGTCGATCAGAGCGAGTACGAGTCGCCAACCCCGGTTGGTGGGGTGTGGGACATCGAGTACAACGAGATGGGCGTGACATCGGCCGTGGGTGTCCACTTCATCGGCGAACCGGTGCCGGGATATATGCTCCAGATCGACGAGAGATTCGACGACGGTGATCTTGAGGGCGGTCTGTTTCAGGAGATCGCCGGCGACCGATTCTACTACATCATCGCGTTCTAACGGCGTTTAGATCGAGTGGCAGGTCGGTGCCGCGAGCGACGAGCAGCAAGCGTCAACTTGGCCGTGCGCCGGCTCCCACTCGCCTTTGCCGTCCTTGATCAGGTCCAGCATCGGCCACACTGCGCAGAAGTCGTCGCCGGGCCCGAAGGGCATATGACCGGTCCGCACGATCGAGCCGTCGGACGTCTTGTGGAAGGCGGACCCGCCCGGGTGCGGGTTGCCCTTGGCGTCCATGCCGGTCTCCAGCGCTTGCCGGATGTCCTCGGC
>JBBDKK010000054.1:0-5955 GCA_040879395.1 Phycisphaerales bacterium | reverse complement strand
GACGGGCGCGAGGGATCGTTCGAAGAGATCCGGTTGGTGGAGGAACGCGCCCGGATCGCGGTTGATGGCGACTGGTCGATGGACGGCGACGATGGGCTCGGGGTCGATCTGGTCATTGATGCCCGCGGCGAACTCTTGGCCAGCTCCGCCCGCGGGGTCCTCCCCGAGCGCGTCAGCGGCGTGATCGATACCCTAGAGATCGAGACCGAGGGCGAGCTGGTCGTCGAAGGGATGACGATCAAGGCCGGGGCCATGGGGCGAGAGGACCGCTGGTTCAAGATCGAAGGGGAGGTTGATATCGAGGGCGGCAGCGCGACGATCGGTCTGCCGATCAGCGAACTCAGCGGCGAGGTTGGCTTCTCGGTCGAGGGCCACGGGGAGGAGGTCGGCTTCGGGCTGGAACTGGACGCTTCACGCCTGCGGGCGGGGCGGATGCGGATCTTCGATGCGGAGGTGAAAGTCATCGGCGACGCGGCCAATCCGGGTGTCGTGCTGATCCCGGAGATCATCGCGGGCATGCACGGTGGGCGGATCGCGGGCAGCGCCCAGATCAAGCCCGGGGAGGGCGATACGCCGGAATACTGGCTCGATGTCCATATCTCCGGCGTCCGGGCCGCGCCGGTGTTCGATGACCTGCTGCTCCCGCCCGAAGGCCTAGAGGGCCCGCCGGTGCCCGGCGAGACCACGGTACTCAGCGCGTGGTCCAAGGGCGAGGATCTTTCGCGCGGGGCGCTGATCGGCAACCTGACGCTCACCGGCCCCGTGGGACGGCCCGAGGATCGGGTCGGGCGCGGGCTCGTCCAGATCGCCGGGAGCACGGTGCTCGAGCTGCCGGGGCTGATCAACCTGATCGAGGCGAGCAATCTCTCCCTGCCAACAGGGGCCAAGATCGACATCGCCGAGGCGGCGTTCTACATCGAGGGCGAGACGGTGGTCTTCGAGCGGCTCATCGCGTCTTCGCGGAAGATTGAGATCATCGGCTACGGCACGATGGACTGGGAATCGCGCGAGGTGGACATGCGATTCAGCACCCAGTCGACCAACCCGATCCCGATCGTCTCGGAACTGCTCGAAGAGCTGCGCGATGAACTGATCACCACGCGGGTGACGGGGACGCTGGGCGATATGGATTTCTCGGTGACGCAGTTCGCCTCCGCCAGGCGGCTGATCAACGCCCTGCTGGGCGTTCCGCCCACCGAGCAGCAGCAGCGGATGCGGGAGGTTGAGGAGCAGATCGTGATGAGCAAGCAGCGGAACATCCGCGATGATCGCACGATCGTGCACCAGCCCGACGGCGTGGGGATCGGCTCGTGGGACTGGGGCAAGCCCCGCAGCGGAAAGCGTGAGGACGAAGCCATCGAGCCCGAGGCCGTCTCTGAGCCGGAAGGTCCGGAGGGGACCGAGGAGGTCGGGCCGGTCGAGGTGGGCGATCCGGACAACGAACCGGCCCGGTGAGCCCTCTGATATCAGCCGCGTGTGCGCATAGAGTGTTCATCCGCACCGGCCCGCGCCGGTTCTCGCCCTGTTGCGGGCGTTTTCAGAAAGCAGGATCATGGACAAAGAGCCAAACCGTGTCGAACTGGACCCGCCTTCGAGCACGCAGCCGGTGAGCGAGCAGGCGGCCCCGCCGGAGAAGCCGGCCCAACTGCGCGCCAACGACGGCGAGGTGCAGGACCGGATCATCGAGCTTGTCGATATGGTGGCCGGCAAGGCCGACGATTATGACTCCAAGCTCGTGCGTGAGTTGGTGACGACCGCGCTGAAACTGATCCCAGACGGGCGTGGGACGGGTGAGCTGAAGCTGATGACGGCGTCGATGAAGGAGCTGCGGTACGCCTACCGGGTCTTCGGGCTCTATCCCGACGCCCACAAGGTGACGATCTTCGGCAGCGCGCGGACCCCGGAGAATCACCCGGATTACAAGGCGGCGGTGGAGTTCTCCAAACTGATGGCCCAGGCGGGCTGGATGTCGATCACCGGGGCCGGCGACGGGATCATGAAGGCCGGGCACGAGGGCCCGGGGCGTGAGGCCAGCTTCGGTGTGGCGATCCACCTCCCCTTCGAGACCACCGCCAACGAGTACATCGAGGGTGACGACAAGCTCATCAACTTCCGTTACTTCTTCACCCGCAAGCTCATGTTCCTCTCGCAGGCCGAGGCGATCGTGTGCTTCCCGGGCGGCTTCGGCACCCTCGATGAGACCTTCGAGACGCTCACGCTGGTGCAGACCGGCAAGGCGAGCATGGTGCCGATCGTGCTGATCGACGGCGATTACGAGGGCGAGTACGGCTCGTACTGGGAGGGCTGGAAGCGCTATGTGCGCCAGCAGCTCGCCGACCGCGGGTGGATCAGCCCCGAGGACTTTAATCTTTTCTACCACGCCGAGAACTCCCAGGACGCCGCCGAGCACATCTTCCGGTTCTACCGCAACTACCACTCCTCGCGGTATGTGCGGGACGATCTGATCATCCGCATCAAGAAGCGGCTGCGCGATGAGGATGTGGAATCGCTCAACGATGAGTTCGGCGTGCTGGTGAAGAAGGGCAAGATCCGCCTGTGCGATGCGTACACCCAGGAGCGGGACCATCTCTCGCTGCCGCGGATCGCCTTCACGCACACGCGGCACAAGTTCGGCCTCGTTCGCGCGCTGATCGACAAGATCAACACATTCGATCCGCCCGATGCCTGATCGCCCGATCCAACCCGTGTTGTTGCACCACGGCAGGGCAGGGCTGTTGTTGCGGCTGGCGGTCGCGGTGCTGCTGGCCAGCGCGATTGCCGGTCTGCCGGGGTGCCGCGTGATCAAGAAGTGGTTCAACCCGGCCGACGAGGTTGAGCTGACCGGTGAGCGCGCGGGTCCGGCGGTTGCGTCCTCGAGCCCGGGAACGGGCGACCGGCAGGGGTTGGAGGTGCGGCTGCTGGTGGTGGACGACACGCGTTATGATGCGCCGCGGCTGCTCAACGAGCTGTCCGGTGGCGACGACGGGGCGAATGAGGACGGCGAGGGGATTGATGCGGCCACCCGTCAGCGGTGGGGGGCGTGGGGCCTGCGGCTGGTGAGCATCCCGCGAGAGAGCGTGGACTCGATGCTCGGCGAGCTGCGGCCGGTGCAGCCGGTGAGCGTGCAGTGGCTCGGCGAGTTCGGTGCGTGGCGGGGGCTGGTGCGTGCCGGGGAGCTTCCAACGACGGTGGTGCGCGTGGGGGATTCGACGCGGCGGATCGAGGAACGGGGCCGTCCACGGCTGATCGCGCGGTCGTGGATGGAGCCGCGGATGGTGGGGGGGGATGTGCTCGCCGGCGTGCGGCTGGACCTGGGGATGCAGATCGAGTCTCTCGGGGACCGGCTCGGGCCGGGGTTGAATGAGCCCGGGCGCGTGGGGACAATCGACGATGAGGGCCCGGTGATCGACGAACTGCTGTGTTCGCTGTTGCTCGATGGCGATCGCGCGCTGGTGATCGTCGGCGAGGAGCCGGGGGTGCGGTGGGACGAACTCCCCGAGCCGGAGTTGATCGATGAGACTATTGAACCGGACGAGGATGAAGACGGCGAGGAGGACGAGCGGCGGGACCGGGGAGCGTTCGGGCCGACGATCGCTGAGGAGCGGGCGAGGGAGGCGGAACGAAGAGGCGAGGACGGGCAGACGGCCCGAGGAGCGGGTCAGAACCGGGATGCGGGCCAGATCGAGCCCGCGCGGCCTCGGGAGCGGACGCTGGGGGAGCTGATGCTGATGAGCCCGGGCTCGCGGATCGTGCGGCTCAACGAGAGCCGCGTGGTGCCCCGGCGCGTGATCGTCGTCCTGATCCCCCACGGCGGCGGTTCGTACCGCCTTCTTCCGGGGGGCGGAGTTGTTGAAGGGATTGGTGGCGGCGGATGAGCATGTTTCTTGCGGTGCTGGCGTTGGTGGGTGGACTGGCCGTGCTCATCGCGGGCGCGGATTTCCTGGTGCGCGGCTCGGCCCAGCTCGCCCGGGTGATGGGTCTCTCGGCGTTCGCCATCGGCGTGACGGTCGTGGCGTTCGGGACCAGCGCGCCCGAGCTGTTCGCCTCGATCGGGGCCGCCCTGCAAGGCGTGCCGGACCTGGCGATCGGCAATGTCGTGGGATCGAACATCGCCAACATCCTGCTCATCATGGGCGTGGGCGCGCTGATGTCGCCCATGGTGGTCGAGCGGCGGGTGCGGCTGGTCGAGATGCCGATCATGCTGGTCATCACCATCGCGGCCTCCGTGCTGCTGATCGACTTCTCGCTCACCCGGTTCGAGGGGGGGCTGCTGGCGGCGGGGCTGGTGGGATATGTGCTGTTCATCGTGCGTTCTCATCGAGTGGAGATCGTGGAGGAAGCCCAGGAAGTTGTGACCCACCCCAAACCGGTGTGGATCGATGTGCTGATGATCGTGGGCGGGGTGGTCGCGCTGGGTATCGGGGCCAAGGCGCTGGTGTACGGTGCCTCGGAGATCGCGATGGCGGTGGGCGTGCCGGCGGGTGTCGTGGGGACGACGGTGGTGGCCTTCGGGACGAGTCTGCCGGAGTTGGCGGCGACGGTGCGGGCCGCCTTGGGCAAATCCACCGATATCGCGGTCGGGAATGTGGTCGGGTCCAATATTTTCAACCTGCTGAGCGTGCTGGGGATCACGGCGTTGATTCAGCCGCTGGCAATGCCGGCGAGCATGGCGTGGGATATCTGGGTGATGCTGGGGGTGAGCGTGTTCTGGGTGGTGCTGGCGGCGTTGCGGCCGGGGATGGGGCGTGTGACGGGGGCGTTTTTCGCCGCGGGCTACTGCGCGTACATCGCGGTGTCGTTTTTGGGGCGGTGAACCCACTATGGGGCGAAAACGACGGTCGAAATCAACCGGGCGGCGGGAATCACCGATTGGTTATCCGGCACTGATGCTGGATGAGGAACGAGCCGCATGCTTCGGGTACCGCTATCACACGCCAAGCCGGGGATGGAACTGGCGCTTCCGGTCTACAACCCGCGCGTTTCCGCGCGGCTTCTGCTGCGCCCGGGCGCGGTCCTCGAGCGGAGCACGATCGACCGGCTGATCGAGCTGCGGCTGCCCGAGGTCTGGATCAAGTACCCCAACATGGAGATGATCAGCAAGTATGTTTCGCCGCAGGTGATTTCGTCCCGCGCGGAGGTGGCCTCGCAGGTCGCCGGCGCGTTCGACGCGGCGAGCAAGGACATGCACGCGCGGATGGAGTTTCCTCAGTACCAGCAGGCCATGGCCACGCTGATGGCCAAGCTGATCGATGACCCCGACGCGGCCGTGTTCATCGGCGAGATCGCCGACACCGGATCGCCGGCGGTCAGGCACGGGGCCAATGTGGGGTTCCTGTCGATGCTGATGGGCCTGCGGCTGGGCTTCTACATGCTCACCGAACGCAAGCGCCTCGCCCCGCGTCTGGCCAAGGATGTGACCAGTCTGGGCATGGCCGCGATGCTGCACGACATCGGGATGACGCGGCTCAAGGCCTCGGTGCTCGATCGCTGGGCCAAGACTCATGATGACACGGACCCCCAGTGGCAAGATCATGTCCGGATCGGTTACGAAATGCTCAAGGGGCATGTTGATCCCACGGCGGCGTCGGCGGTCCTGCATCACCACCAGCGTTTCGATGGCTCGGGGTTCCCCAGGCGAAAGGTCAACGGCGAGGTTGTCGGGCAGGAGGGTTCGGGCATCCACATCTTCGCGCGGATCCTGCTGGTGGCCGATCTGTATGACCGCATGGTTCACCCGGCGTATACGGTCGCGGACTCCGAGAACACCCGCGAGTCCCGGCCGCCGGTTTTCGCGCTGCAGAGCATGATGCGCGAGCCCTACCGCTCGTGGGTGGACCCGATCGTGTTCCAGTCGCTGATCACGGTGTGCCCGGCGTATGCGCCCGGGAGCACGGTGAAGCTGTCGAACGGTTCTCAGGGTGTGGTGATCGACTGGGATCCGCGCGACCCCTGTCG
>JBBDKK010000053.1:0-5998 GCA_040879395.1 Phycisphaerales bacterium | reverse complement strand
TGATCCTGCGCAATGTGCTGGAGAACCCCGGCTGGTACACGCAGTACACGCCCTACCAGCCCGAGACGGCCCAGGGCCGGCTCGAAGCGCTGCTCAACTTCCAGACGATGATCGCGGACCTGACCGGCTTGCCGCTGGCCAGTTCATCACTGCTCGATGAGGCCACCGCCGCCGCCGAGGCGGTGTCGATGGTGGTCTCCATCACCCGCAACAAGCGCAATACCTTCTATGTCGCCGACGACTGCCACCCGCAGACGATTGCGGTCGTCAAAACCCGTGGCGAGGCCATCGGGCTCAACATCGTCGTCGGACCCGTCGATTCCTTCGATCTGGCCGACACCGATGCGGCGGGGATCCTCGTCCAGTATCCGACGACCGACGGGCGCATTGAGCGGTACGATTCGATCGCGCAGGCGGCCCATGACAACGGGATGATGGTGGTGGCCGCCGCCGACTTGCTGGCCCTGGCCGTGCTCAAGGCCCCGGGCCGGTGGGGCGCGGACATCTGTGTCGGCAGCGCCCAGCGGTTCGGCGTGCCCATGGGATTCGGCGGCCCGCACGCGGGGTACATGTCCACGCACGAGGAGCACATCCGCAAGATGCCCGGCCGCATCGTGGGCGTCTCGCGCGATGCCCACGGCGACCCCGCGCTGCGCCTCGCGATCCAGACCCGCGAGCAGCACATCAAGCGCGACCGGGCCACAAGCAACATCTGCACCGCGCAGGTGCTGCTGGCGGTCATGGCCTCGATGTACGGCGTGTACCACGGGCCCCAGGGCCTGGCCAACATCGCCAAACGCGTCCACGCCCAGGCCCAGACGCTCCGCGTGGGCTTACGGGAACTGGGGCACGAGGTGGGCGAGGAACCCGTGTTCGACACGCTGCGTGTGAAGGTCCACGGCGATCCCGAATCGGTGCTCGGCGCCGCCCGCGCACGGCGCATTAACCTGCGCGACCTGGGCGATGGCTATGTCGGGATCACGCTCGACGAGACGGCCGACGATGGGCTTATGCACGATCTGCTGCAGTCCTTTGGCGGCAGCGGCGAGGAGGACCTGATCGCCATGGCCCAGCGGGCGACGCTGGATGTTCCAGAAGCGATACGGCGCGATACGCCGTTCATGACCCATGAGGTCTTCAACGCCCACCGCTCGGAAACCGAGATGCTGCGGTACATCTCCCAGCTCCAGTCGCGGGACCTCTCGCTGACGCATTCGATGATCCCGCTGGGCTCGTGCACGATGAAGCTCAACGCCACCAGCGAAATGATTCCGGTCACCTGGCCCGAGTTCGCCCACATGCACCCCTTCGCACCGCGCGAGCAGTGGGAGGGCTACGCCGTGCTCTTCGATCAGCTCGAGCGCTGGCTGGCGGAGATCACCGGCTTTGAGGCCGTCTCGCTGATGCCCAACGCCGGCAGCCAGGGCGAGTTCGCGGGGCTGCTGACGATCAAGGCCTACCACGAGCACAACGGGCAGAAGCAGCGGGACATCTGCCTGATCCCAGAGAGCGCCCACGGCACCAACCCGGCCTCGGCGATCGTCGCGGGCATGAAGGTTGTGGGGATCAAGACCAACGAAAACGGTGCGATCGAGATCGACGACCTGCGCGACAAGGCGCAGAAGCACGCAAACGATCTTAGCTGCGCCATGATCACCTACCCCTCGACCTGCGGCGTGTTCGACGACAACATTCGCGCCATGATCGAGACCGTGCACGAGTTCGGCGGGCTGGTCTACCTCGACGGCGCGAACATGAACGCCCAGCTCGGGCTCTGCCGACCTGGCGACTACGGCGCGGATGTCTGCCACCTGAATCTGCACAAGACCTTCTGCATCCCCCACGGCGGCGGCGGCCCGGGCATGGGGCCCATCGGCGTCAACGAGAAACTCCGCCCGTTCCTCCCCGGCCACCCGGTCCGCAACCCGGCCACGACGGGCGACCACGCCGTGGGCCCGGTGAGCGCGGCCCCCGAGGGCTCGCCGAGCATCCTGCCGATCTCATGGACCTACATCGCCCTGATGGGCCCCAAGGGGCTCAAGAAGGCCAGCGAGGTGGCCATCCTCAACGCCAACTACATGGCCGAGCGGCTCAAGGACCACTACCAGGTCATGTTCCGCGGCAGCAAGGGTCGCGTGGCCCACGAGTTCGTGATCGACTGCCGCCCGTTCAAGAAGAGCGCGGGCATCGAGATCGACGACATCGCCAAGCGACTGATCGACTTCGGCTTCCACGCCCCGACCATGAGCTGGCCTGTCCCGGGCACGCTGATGATCGAACCGACTGAATCCGAATCCAAGGAAGAACTCGACCGCTTCTGCGATGCACTGATCACCATCCGTCAGGAGATCGCCCAGATCGAACGCGGCGAACTGCCCAAGGACGACAACCCCCTCAAGCACGCTCCGCACTCGATCTTGGCGATCGGCAGCGACGACTGGAACCACCCGTACTCGCGCGATGTCGCGGCCTACCCCGCCGAGCACCTGCGCCGTTTCAAGTTCTGGTCCCCGGTCGGTCGCGTCGACAACCCGTTCGGCGATCGGAACCTGATGTGCTCGTGTCCGAGTGTAGAAGAGCTCAGCGAGATTCAATAATCACCCGTTGTGTCACTTGATCAAGCCGGCAGCACAAAGGTCCCGCGCTGCCGGTCTTTCATCGGCCCGGGGAACTTGAGTGCACGCCCGTGGGCCACGACCCACACGCCGGGGCCCAGGATGCCTGTGGCGAAGATCGACTCGTTGAGGTTCTGCAGCGCATCGGAACGCTTCATCTCGAACGGGCGCATCGCGCCGGTGAGGATGATGGGGATTTTGGGCTTGGGGAGCCGCTCGTTGAGGTAATCGCCGGTCTGGCAGAGGGTGTCGGTCCCGTGGAGGATCACGACGCCGCCGCAGTCGGTGGGCTCGTCCGAGGGGCCGGTGAGCAGTTCCACCGCGCCCAGTATCCGGGCGCGGTCGGCCTCGGTCAGTTCCAGCGAATCCTTCTGCATGAGCTGGAGGGTGTTGATGTTGGTGTCCTCCAGCCGCAGCAGGCGGAGCATCTCCTGGACAATCGAGGCACGGTTGGCCAGCGTGCCGGCGTGCTCGTCGTAGGTTTTCTCGATGGTGCCGCCGGTCGAAATGAGCGTGATCTGTCGCATCTGTATAAGATTATCCCCTGTTGCAGACGATATGCGAGTGGTGGTGAGGAGGATGTTTGTATGCCCATGCTGAGCATGAAAGACGCCTACGAGCAGGCGAAGGCATTGTTCGACAAGGGTTCTTATCGGGCCGCGGTGCGCTCGGCGGGCGTGCTCTACAAACAGGTGCCGCACCACCCGCCGGTGGTGGCCCTTTATGTCGGGGCGCTGCTGCGATTCCAGCAGTACGATGAGGGCGTGCGGATCGCCAGGCGGTCGCTGCGGTATGTCACCCACAAGGGCCACCGCGTAGCGATCATCACCCAGCTCTCCGAGGGCCTCACCCAGTCGGGCGCGATGGATGAGGCGATCGAGCTTGTCCGCAAGGAGATCGAGAAGCAGCCGGACCACCCCGCCCTCACGGGCGCCCTGACGCACATGCTGGTGCTAAGCGGCCGGGATCAGGAGGCGATCGAGTACATCGACGCCCTGCGGGCCCGGGGCATCGAGAACCTGACCATCGCCGCGGTCTTCGGCCGTGCAGTGCTCCGGACCGACCGCCGCGATGAGGGCATCGAGTGGCTCAATCAGTTGCTCGAAGAGAACGATGACGCCCCGGACCTGCAGAAGCACACGGCCTACAACGCGCTGGGTCACCTGCTGGACCGGGCCAAGCGCTACGACGAGGCGATGGATGCCTTCAACAAGAGCAACGCCCAGGTCGATCCGGGTTATGATGAACAGCGCTACGCCGTTTCGCTGCGGGCCATCCGCAAGACATGGACGCCCGAGCGGCTCGCCGAAGCCCTGCCGAGGGCTCCAGAGCCCTCCGGCCCGCGTCCGGTCTTCATCGTGGGTATGCCCCGATCCGGCACCACCCTCACCGAGCAGATCATCGATGCCCACCCGAAGGCCCACGGCGCGGGCGAGCTGGGCTTCATGGACGAGATCGTCCGCGACCTGGCGGGAAACGCGGACAACCAGTATGCAACCGGCCCCGACGAGTTCGACCCGGGGTCGCTGCGCGACGCCGCGGCCTTCTATCGCGAGCGGATCGCGGAACTGGCCGGAGATGAGTCGGTCGAAGTCGTGGTCGACAAAGCCCCGCTGAACTTCCATCACCTGGGCCTGATCACGCTGCTGTTCCCCGATGCGCGGATCATCCATTGCCGACGCGACCCCCGCGACACCTGCCTCTCGTGCTATTTCCAGCTCCTCAACGCCGGGCACGCGTACAGCTTTGATCTACGAAACTGCGGGATCTATTACCGCCGCTATGTCGGGATCATGGGCCACTACCGCGATCTGCTCATCGACGAGCGGGTGAACAGACCGTTCTTCGAGAATGTCTACGAGGAAATGGTCACCGACCAGGAGCGGCGGACCCGGGAAATCCTGGACTTCATCGGCCTCGATTTCGATCCCGCGTGCCTGGATTTCCACAGCAGCGGGCGGGTTGCGCTGACACTGAGCAACGATCAGGTGCGTCAGCCGATGTACAAATCCTCCACCAAACGCTTTGAGCGGTACGCCGAGCACCTGGGGCCGCTGATCGAGGGACTCGGCGATGTGCTCAATGAGCCCGGCCCCGCCGGGCGGGCGCAGGACGCGGCCCGCATAGAATAGCCGGATCAACCACATGCCTTCCCCGAGAGAATGAACCATGCAGCAGCCCGGGCAACAGAATCAACCGACACCCAAGCAGGTCTTCGAGGAGGCCCATCGCCTGATGAAGATGGGCGATCTGTACGAAGCGGCCCGCCGGGCCGGGAAGCTGCGCATGCACTTTCCCGAGGACACCCCCATCCTCACGCTGCACGGGCTGGTGCTGGCCCGGCTGGGCGTGCACCCCCAGGCGCTCCACGACCTGATCCGCGCGGCCCAGCAGACCGAAGCGGCGCTCCAGAAGGAGGACGATGAGAATCCCGCCCGGCCGCGGATCATCGACCAGCTCATCCGCCTGAGCGTCCAGATCTGCCGCTCATCGGTCGCCATCGGCGAGTACGCGGCCGCCGAGGAAGCGATCAAGAACGCCCTGGACTGGGATCCCGAACGCGGCGACGCCGTGGGTGCCCAGGCTGAGTTGCTCGCCGCCCAAGGCAAGCACGAAGAGGCGCTCAAGCTCATCGACAAGGGCCAGAAAGAGAAGATGGACGCGTTGCCGCTGGTGCTGGCCAAGGCCCAGGTGCTGTTGATGCAGGAATCGGCCGGCGAGGAGGCGCTCGGTGGCGTCGCGGGCGAACTCGACAAGCAGGCGCAGGTCGCCGGACAGAGCGCCCTGGACCTGGGCGATCTGCTGCGAACTCTTGGCGAGGTGTACGACCGGCTGGGCCGCTACGACGACGCGTTCGCATCCTTCCGGCGGGCCGCCAAGCTCCGCCGCGGCGGCTACGACCCGCGCAACTATACCACGATGACTACCAAGGTCGTCCACGACTGGTCGGCTCAGAACATGAGCAAGATCGTGCGGCCCGAAGAACCCGGCGAACGCTATGTCTTTCTCCTGGGCGCGCCCAAATCGGGCGTGGAAGAGCTGGCGGCGATGCTCGCTCAGTTCGACGGAGCGACGGTCATCGGCCCGCTGGAGACCCTTTCGTCGATCTGCGTCCGGCACCTCAATGCCCGTCAGGGCGTACTGCGACCGGTTCCCCTCGAGCCCCAGAAGCTCCGCGGAGCCCAGATCCGCGAAGCCGCGGATGCCTACCGCACGCAGGTTGCTGGGCATTGCAACGAATCAACCGTGCGGGCGATCGACACGCACCCGCTCAACATCCCCCTTGCGGGGGCGGCGGCGTTGATGCTCCCGGGCGTCAAAATCGTGATGTGCCGGCGTAATCCCATCGAGGCCACGCTCGCGTGCTACTGCGATGCGATGCC
>JBBDKK010000052.1:0-6016 GCA_040879395.1 Phycisphaerales bacterium | reverse complement strand
TGGGTTCTATTGTTGGGCACGGGCGCGCGGTGGTTTCGCGCCGGGGGGCGGGGCGGTGAAGTTTGCGGATATGTTCGGGCTTTGTGCCAGCACCCGAGCGCAGGAGATCCCTCATCTCCGCCTGTTTCTATCGGACAAACATCGCTCAAGTCATCATCGACGCTTATACCGGCGTCCCCGATGGGCGATATGCTCGGTGTATGGCGGAAAAACCAACAAAGAAGTCGGGTTCGCGGAAGGTCACCAAGAAGGGGACCGTGAAAAAGCAATCCGGAGAGCAGCCCAAGCCAACCCCGGGGGGCTCGGCGGGTGCCGCAGCGGTCGGCACAGAGTCCGCGGCGGCCTCCAAGGAACTCGATGCGTTCCGCAGGAAGATCGACCGGCTCGACCAGAAGCTGGTGGACCTGCTCAACGAGCGGGCCAAACTCGTCGTGGAGGTCGGGTCCTTCAAGCGCGGCTCGGGCACCCCGATCTACGCCCCGCACCGCGAGGCCCAGGTGCTCGCCAGGGCCCTGGAGCGCAACGCGGGCCCCCTGCCCGGGCGGACAATCGAGGGGATCTACCGCGAGCTGATGTCCGGCTCATTCGCCCTCGAGCAGCCGCTGCGGATCGGATTCCTCGGCCCGCCCGGGTCCTACTCGCACCAGGCATCGGTCAAGCAGTTCGGCTCCAGCGTCGACTACGAGGACCTGCAGCTCATCAGCGGCGTCTTCACCGAGGTCCGGCGCGGGCATGTCAACTACGGGCTGGTCCCCATCGAGAACTCCATCGGCGGCGGCATCACCGAGACCCTCGACGCCCTGAGCAAAAACGCGGGCCATGTCTGGGTCTACGCGGAGGCCCAGATCGCCATCAAGCACATGCTGCTGACGGATTGCAAGCCCCATGATGTCCGGCGGATCCACTCCAAGCCGGAGGTCTTTTCCCAGTGCCGCAACTGGCTGACCACGCAGTACCCCCGGGCCGCGCTGATCCCCGATGCCTCCACCAGCCAGGCCGTCAAGACCGCGCTGCGCGAAAACCGGACGGCCCTGGAGATCGGGGCCGAGCCCGGTTCTGCGGCGATCGCCTCGGAACTGGCGGGCGAACTCCACGGCCTGCCGGTGCTGTTCGCCAACATCGCCGACAACCCGGACAACATCACCCGGTTCTATGTGATCTCTCGCGAGAAGGCGCTTCGCAGCGGGGACGACAAGACCGCGATCATGTTCGCCACCGAGGACAAGCCGGGGGCGCTGGTGGAGGTGCTCCAAGCCTTCCACGGCGAGGGCGTGAACCTAAGCCACATCGACAAACGCCCAAGCGGCCGTGAAAACTGGAGCTATACCTTCTATATCGATGCGCTCGGGCACCGCGACGATGCGCCGATGAAACGGGCGATCAAAGCCGCCAAGGGGCACTGCAAGGAACTGCATGTGCTCGGCTCCTTCCCGCGCAGCACCCGGATCCTCTGAGCGGATTCCGGATTCGCCGCGGGCCCTGCATACGATTACCGGTGCAGCGCAAGCCAACCATCTCGGTTTCCATGGGCGATCCCGGCGGGATCGGACCCGAGGTGATCGTGCGCGCTCTGGCGGACAAATCTCGGCGCGGCAGTGCGCGGTTCCTGATCCACGGCTCGTCGTACGCGATGCACCTGGCGGCCGAGGCGTGCGGGATCGAGCCGTACTGGTGGCGTGTGGACGCCCGCTCGCCGCTGGCATCGACGCTCGCCTCCCACGATGTGGTGCTCCTCGACGCCGACCCCGCGCTGATCGAGCAGGGGATCGAGCTGCGTTTCCCCCCGCTGGCCGGCAAGCTCAGCGGGGCGCTGAGTTTCCAGTGGGTCGAGCGGGCGATCAAGGACACACGCCGGGGAGCCGACGACCCGATGCGGGCCGATGCGATCGTCACCGCCCCGATCAACAAGCAGGCGTGGGCTCTGGCGGGCAAGGGGCGGTATCCGGGGCATACCGAGCTGCTCGCCCAGCGGCTCAACGCCCGCCAGCACGCGATGATGTTCGTGGGCCAGAAGCTGCGGGTCGTGCTGGCCACGGTCCACATCCCGCTCTTTGAGATCCGCGACAAGCTGACCATCGGCGCGGTGCACACCGCCATCGATCTGGGCCACCAGGCCTGTCTGCGGCTGGGATACGCCCGGCCGCGGATCGCCGTCTGCGGGCTCAACCCCCACGCCGGCGAGAACGGGCTGCTGGGCGATGAGGAACAGCGGCTGATCGATCCGGCGATCGACCTGGCCGTCAACGCGGGCATGCAGGTCAGCGGCCCATTCCCGGCGGACACCATCTACAACGCGGCGATCGCGGGGAAATACGACCTTGTGGTGGCCATGTACCACGATCAGGGTCTGATCCCCGTCAAGCTCCTCGAACGCGACCAGGCGGTCAATATCACCCTGGGCCTGCCCATCGTCCGGACCTCACCGGACCACGGGACGGCCTTTGATATCGCGGGCAAGGGCCTCGCCGATCCAGGCTCGATGGCCTGCGCCCTGGACCTGGCGGTGAAGATGGCCGGGGCCGAGTCCGAAGCCGGCGTCACCCGGTAAACAGTTGCGAAACCCGCTTCGCTGATACCACCGGCCCGGCTCGACTTGTCATAAAACCTGCAAACTCTGTTTGACCGGCCTGCGGACCTGTGCAACACTGTGGGCGATGGATTACAACCGCTGACAACACGGCACCTGGTTCTTCACCGCACAACGCCGCTGGCTATGTGCGACCGATGAGCAGCGTTCGCGTCCGGCCCGCCCGGCACGCGATGTCCCCGGGCGTGAGGCGTTCCTCCACCGGGCCCCGGTTGGTATCCCATTTAGGCACAACCCATGAACGAGCAAGGCAACACCCCCAGCGGGCAGGGCCGCGACGATGCCGGTATCGGCACGCAGCAAGCGGCGCCCGCGGCACAATCCGATCTGATCAAGAGCGACTCCTCCGCGCTGGCGGAGATGCTGCGCATCGCCATCCCCTCCGTGGCGACGATGACTTCCTATACCGTGATGAGCTTCGCGGACAAGTACATGGTCAAGGACATCGGCGAGGACCCGGTGTATATCTCCGCGCAGTCCAACGGCTCGATGTTTGTGTGGATGACCATGTCCTTCATGCTCGGGCTCAACGGCGTGATCAACTCGTTTGTCTCACAGAACCTGGGCGCCAAGACGCCCGAGCGGGGCGCCGCGTACGCGTGGAACGGTCTGTGGCTGGGCCTGGTCTTCTACGCGGCGCTGATGCTTCCGCTGCTGCTGGTGGTTCCCGCGTTCTTCGCGCAGGCACACAGCGGGAATCAGAACCTAATCGACCTTGAGACGCAGTACGCCACGATCATGCTTCTCGGCGGTATTTTCACGATCTCCGCGCGGTCGGTGCATCACTATTTCTACGGCATGCACCGCCCCAATGTGGTGCTCATCTCCGCCCTGGCGGGGAACCTCACCAATGTCTTCCTCAACGCGCTGCTGATCTTCGGCGCCGCGGGCATGCCCGTGGGCGATGGCGGCTTCGCCACCGGCGTGCTCGCACCGATCACCGAGCCCATCGCGGCCCTGGCGGGGATGCTGGGCATCGAGCCCATGGGCATCAAGGGCGCGGCGATCGCCACGATCATCGGCGGGGCCATCGAGTTCGCCATCCCCTTCGCCCTGTTTCTCAGCCCGCGCTACGCCCGCCTCTTCGGCACCCGCAAGGCGTGGGCGGTCTCATGGGTGTGCCTCAAAGACCTGATCAAGGTCGGATTTGCCCCGGGCATGATGTTCATCAACGAGATGGTCTGCTGGGCCCTCTTGATGATGTGGCTGGTGCCCAAGGGCGGCGAGGCGGTGGGGGACGATCCGGTGCTGCACAACACTGTTGGGTGGATCGCCCTGCAGTACATGCACCTGAGCTTCATGCCCGCGGTGGGCATCTCCATCGCCACCCAAGCCATGGTGGGCAAGGCGATGGGCATGGGCAGGCCGGACATCGCCGTGGCGCGGACCATGCTGGCGATGAAGGTCACGGTGGCCTACATGGGCCTGTGCGCCCTGTGCTTCGTGATCTTCCGTGAACCCCTGATCGGGCTGTTCATCAACGAGCAGACCGACCCGGCGCAGCGGGCCCGGCTCATCGAGATCGGATCGATCATCATGATCGCCGCCGCCGTGTTCCAGATCTTCGACGCCGTGGCCATCACCACCTCAGCGGCCCTCCGGGGCGCAGGCGATACCGTCTGGCCCGGAGTAGCGACGATCGTCCTCTCCTGGGTGTGCATCCCCGGGATCGGGCTGGCGTTGATCTGGCTGGTGCCGCAGCTCGGCTCAATTGGGCCGTGGATCGGGGCGTCGCTGTACATCATCGGGCTGGGGATCGCGCTGAGTCTGCGTTTCTACGGCGGCAAATGGAAGACCATGTCGCTCGTGGAACAGGCGCAGAAGCGGTCGGAATCGATCGATCTGGATCCGATGGACGATGTGATGACCGATCCCACTGTCGGCACGGTCTGATCGGCCTAAACCCTTGGGATGGGGGTGTTTGGGTGGATATTCGGTTCGCCGGGCACGCCGGCGGGGGCTGGAGCAAACCCACCGGCGTGCCTATGATTCTTCTCGTCCGGGCCGACCGGACGCCGTCCACGATCAGGAGATTTCCATGCCGACCGATCCCATGGATACGGTGGTGGGTGCTTCCAGCACTGCCACTGTTGATACCGCAACCGCCAGCGAGATGATGACCAAGGGCCAGGAGGCCTTTTCCACCGGGGACCGCGTCTCCGCCATCAGCGCCTTCCGCAAGGCCCTCGCGGCCGACTCCACGAGCCTGGAAGCCGCTTTCCAGCTCGCCTACATGCTCGATCTCTCGGGCGAGGAAGAGGAAGCGCTCTCGCTCTACGAGCGCGTGTGCGAATACTCGCCGGCCCCGATCAACGCGCTGATGAACCTGGCCGTGATGTACGAGGACCAGAACGACTATGTGCGGGCCGAGCGGTGCCTGCGCCAGATCCTCGACACCAACCCCGGCCACGGCCGCGCTCGCCTGTTCATGAAGGATGTCATCGCCTCCAAGGGCATGGTCATCGAGGAAGAGAACGAGCGCGATGTGATGAAGCGACGCGCCCTGCTCGATACCCCCGTGACGGATTTCGAGCTGACCGTCCGCGCGCGGACCTGCCTCAAGAAGATGAACATCCGCACGCTGGGCGACCTGATCCGCATCAACGAGGCGGAACTGATGAGCTACAAGAACTTCGGCGAATCCTCGCTGGAGGAGATCAAGCGGATGCTTGAGCAGAAGAACCTCCGCCTCGGCCAGGGACGCGAGGACGCCCACCGCGTCGCCCGACGCCAGATCCTCGAGAAGCTCAAGGGCTCGGGCAAGGAGGGGCTGCTCAACAAGCCCGTCTCCGAACTCCAGCTCTCCGTCCGCGCCCGCAAGGCCCTGCAGATGCTCAACATCCAGTCCATCGGCGACCTGTGCTCGCACACCGAGGCCGAACTCATGGGTGTCAAGAACTTCGGCGCGACCTCGCTGGTCGAGATCAAGGAGAAGCTCACCAACTGCGGGCTGACCCTGCGGATCCTCGACGAGGACGAGCAATAAGGGACCACCGCCACCGCGTGCGGCCCAATGTTCATGCGAGCCCGGAACCCCCGGGCTTTTTTATGCGTCCGGATCTTCAGTGGGCGCCCCCGGCTCGTCGCGGGCACCGGACTTGCGGAACTTGGCGCGGCCCGCCTCATAGTCCTCGGCGCTGCCCTCGATCGTCGGCATCTGGCCTTCTTGTTCGGTCTGGTGCTGGGCGTGCAGGTGCTTGAGATACGGCACGCACCATCCGCACCCGGTCCCCGCGCCCAGGCACTCAGAAATCAGCGAGGCCACCGGCGGGTCCTCCCGGGCCAGATAGCTGCGGATCTTGCGCAGCGAGACGCGAAAGCAGAGGCAGACATGGTCGTCGGGTTGCATGAGAGATTGTACGGGGCGTCGTTCGCCCAGCGCATTTCGGCCCCAAGTGCCCCCGCCCACTGTATTTGCCGCTAAAGTAG
>JBBDKK010000051.1:3357-6127 GCA_040879395.1 Phycisphaerales bacterium | reverse complement strand
CCCAAGGTCCTGCTTATGGACGAGCCCGCCTCGGGCCTGGACCCGCGGGCGCGGATCGAGATCCGCGAGCTGCTCAAGGAGCTCAAGCGGATGGGCAAGACCATCCTGATCTCCAGCCACATCCTCCACGAGCTGGCCGAGCTGTGCAACACCGTGGGCATCATCGAGAAGGGAGAGCTGCTTTTCAACGGCTCGGTCGATGAGATCCTCAAGCGGGCCAAGGTGGGCCATGTGGTCCACATCGGCGTGGCCGAGCGGATCGAGGAAGCCGCCAAGGTGCTGGGAACCATGCCCGGCGTCGAGAAGGTCGGCATCGTCACCGGCGACGGCACCGCCCTCGGCGGCGGATCCAGCCGCCTGCTCCACGCCCACTACGACGACCGCATGGGCGGCAACTTCACCGATATCCCCAATGTCTTGATTAACAACGGCTTCCGCGTCACGCATTTCCAGGAAGAGCCGGTGAACCTTGAGACGGCGTTCATGCGGCTGACGAAGGGGCTGGTGCAGTAGGGCTTATTTCTTTTTGGGCTCCGGCGGCCAGACTTCGGGGATTGTGCCATTGGGGTAGGTCGGCGGCGGAAAACGGCGGGCCGCGTCCAGTACGAGGCGTTTGATCTCGATCAGGTCGGCATACTTGTCGGGATCGTGGCGAGGTTTTTTCCTCATCGGGCCGTACTTTGAAACTCGATCGGTCGCTGTGATCCACATCCAAGTCGGTATGTTGGGGTTCGCCCCCGCTGACAGGAGCAGCTTGACCATGTCGAGATGCTTCTCATGCACAGCGCTATCCAGCGCGGTGTCGCCGATCATTCCCTGGCAGTGCGCATTGACATCCGCGCCTTGAGAAATGAGCCAGCGTGCCTGTTTCAGGTGCCCGTCCCGGGCCATCTCCGCAAGTGGCGACAGACCAAGAAACTCATACGCGTCCAGAAGGCACATGAGTCCATAGGGCCTGAAGGCCTCTATGTGGTCCCAGCGCTCGTGTTCCAGAAGGTAGCTAAGAGGATTGGTCCCTCCGCTGCACACGGTCTCGCCAAGTTGGTTGGTCCCTAAGAAAGATTTGAACGAAAACCCTGCTTCAAAAATTAAAAGTGAAGTTTCGATCGGTGCGTTCGCGATCATTACCTCATCGAATCCGCCTACCTCGATATCAGTACTCGCCCGTGCTTGAGAAGCAGCTTGATCTGGTCATCTCGTTCGTTCCACCATGCCATGAAGAGCGGCGTGCGCCCATTCATGGGATCGACAGCGTTTGGATCTTCCCCCGCCTCCAACAGTTCCTTCGCCCACCGGTATCCCTCCTCGGCGTCTTCAAGCAGCACGGCCTCCATCAGCGGTGTCGTCGGGCGGTAGTCCTGAGGGGAGTCGGGCATGGGGTGACAGTACCCGGCGGGCGGACAATGAACAAGGAAATTTTGGCTCGGATAGCGTCAGGTGAACCTTCGGTGGGCCGGTGCTGTACAATGGTCAACTGGATTCCCAGATTCGCAATATCTCATTTCGCTCCTTCCCCGGAGACCTTCCGCATGAAATCGATCGCTTTTTCCCTCCTCCTCGCTGTCACCTCCTCCGCCCTCGCCGCGCCGCCCGCCACCGAGTCTCGCCCGGTCACCGAGTCGATCCACGGCGAGGAACTCACCGATCCCTACCGCTGGCTCGAGGGCGACAACAGCGACGCCGAGAATATGGGCAAGCTTTCCGACGAGGTCGTCGAGTGGACCGACGCCCAGAACGCCTACACCCGATCGGTGCTCGATTCGCTTCCCGGGCGCAACGCGCTCGAGGAGCGGCTGCGGGAACTGATGGAGGTGCCCAGCATCGGCACGCCCAGTGTCCACGGCAACCGGTACTTCTACTCCAAGCGCGAGGACACGCAGCCGCAGGCTGTCCGCTATGTCCGCGAGGGTCTCGACGGCGAGGAGCGGGTGCTTCTGGACCCGCAGGAGATCGATCCCAGCGGGCTGACGACAGTCTCGTGGACCGCGCCCAACAAAGACGGATCGCTGATGGCCTTCGGCATGTACGCATCGGGTGATGAGAACTCGACGCTGTACATCATGGAGGTCGAATCCGGGCGCTGGCTGGCGGATGTGATCCCCGGCAAGGTGAATTTTTCTGGCTGGCTGCCGGACAACTCGGGTTTCTTCTATTCTCGCCTGGAAGACACCGACGACGCCTATTCGAGCGTCATGAAGCTCCACAAGATCGGCACGCACGAGCGGCAGGACAAGGTGCTCTTCCGCCAGAAGGACATCGATTTCTTCTACGGCGACACCGACAAGACCAAGTCCGAACTCGACAAGCTCAAAACCACATGGGGCCCCTTCGGCATGCCATCCGAGGACGCCCGCTGGATGGTGATCGGCTACTGGACCGGCACCGCCGGGCTGGACCTCTGGGCCGCGGACCTGGACCAGTGGTTCCGGACAGGCGAACTGAGCATCGAGCCGATGGCGATCGGCAAGAAGGGTCGGATCGGTGGGTCGCACTTCGACGGCGACCGCTTCTACATGCAGCACTCATTCGACGCCCCCAACGGCACCGTGTCCATGATCGATCTCAACAACCCCTCCTTTGAGCATTGGGAGACGATCGTCCCCGCCAAGGAGGTCCTGGTGATGGAGAGCGCCTCCTACGCCCGTGGCATCATCGCCGTGCGGTATCTCGACAGCGCCACGACCCGGATCTCGCTGTTCGAGATGGACGGCGATGCGATGGGTGATCTTGAGTTGCCAGGCATCGGCAGCGCGGGGCTCTCGCTCTCGGA
>JBBDKK010000051.1:0-3347 GCA_040879395.1 Phycisphaerales bacterium | reverse complement strand
CAGCTACAACATGCCCCGCAGCATCTACCATGTCGAACTGGCCACCGGCAACCGCGAACTCTGGGCCCGTCCGGATGTCCCTGTCGATCCCTCCGAGATCGAGGTTAATCAGGTGCGGTACGAATCAAAGGACGGGACAGAGATCTCGATGTTCCTTGTGCACAAGAAGGGCCTCGAACTCGACGGCACCAACCCGACCATCCTCTACGGCTACGGCGGCTTCGACATCTCCATGACACCCGGGTTCTCCTCGACCATGTACCCATGGTACGAGAACGGCGGCGTGTACGCGGTGGCCAACCTTCGGGGTGGGGGCGAGTACGGCAACGCGTGGCACGAGGCGGGCATGCTCGATCAGAAGCAGAATGTCTTTGACGACTTCATCGCCGCCGCCGAATGGCTGATCGACAAGGGCTACACCGGCCCCAAGCACCTGGGCATCGCGGGTGGCTCCAACGGCGGGCTGCTGACGGGCGCAGTCGTGGTCCAGCGTCCGGACCTGTTCAGCGCGGTGATCTCCGCCGTGCCACTGCTGGACATGGTGCGGTACCAGAACTTCCTGATGGCCCGCTACTGGGTCCCCGAGTACGGCACAGCGCAGGACCCGGAGCAGTTCGAGTACATCCGGGCCTACTCGCCGTACCAGAATGTCAAGCCCGGGACCAAGTACCCCGCCGTGCTCTTCACCGCCGGCGAGAACGACACCCGCGTCCATCCCCTTCATGCCCGCAAAATGGCGGCCCTGATGCAGAACGCCACGGGATCGGACCAGGACGAGGACGCGATCCTCCTGTGGGTGGACCGCGATTCGGGACACGGCGGGGGCAAGCCGCTGCACCTGCGGATCCGCGATGTCGCCGATCAGCGGATCTTTATGATGTGGCAGTTGGGGATGCTCGATCAGGAGCATTGACATGATCGTGAACCCGCTCAGCATGGGGCGCCGTCTGCGTTCCGCGGACACGGGCTATCCTTGGCGGTGGCCGCCGCGGCAAGCGACATCGTGATCATCGGCGCGGGCGCGGCGGGGCTGATGACCGCCATCTGCGCGGCCCGCGCCTGCGCCCAGCGGGAACTCGAACCGCGGATCACGGTGCTCGATGGGGCGGGGAAAATCGGGGCCAAGATCCTCATCGCCGGCGGCGGGCGTTGCAATGTCACACATCACAAAGTGCTGCCTAAGGACTACGCCGGGGCATACCGCAACGCGGTCAAGAAAACGCTCAGGGCGTTCAGCGAACGCGATACCATCGCCTTCTTCGCGGAACTGGGCGTGGAACTCAAGCAGGAAGACACCGGCAAGATGTTCCCGGTGACCGATTCGGCCCGGACCGTGCTCAACGCCCTGCTGGATGAATGCCGCCGCCTGGGTGTGGAGATCGTCAACCCGTGGCGGGTGAAATCAGTGGAGCAGCGCGGCGAGGGCTTCCTGATCCTCCCCGCGGACGATCGCAACGAGCCCATCGAAACCCCGATGCTGGTGCTGGCCACCGGCGGCATGGCCCTGCCACGGAGCGGCTCGGACGGGGCCGGGTACGGCTTCGCCCGGGCCCTGGGCCACACCATCACCGAGCGGGTGTTCCCCGCGCTGGTGCCGCTGGTGGTGGATGACGCCGATAGCTGGGTCAAGGGGCTCTCGGGGATCTCGACGCGGGCGACCATCGAGGTGCGATCGGGTACGGGCAAGCGCCTCGCGAGCTTCACCAATGAGATCCTCTGCACCCACTTCGGGCTCTCGGGTCCGGGCGTGCTGGATGTGAGCCGGTGGTACCTGGACGCGAAGATGGACGATCCCGATGCCACACTGGTCATCAACTGGCTCGGCGAGGGGACCTTCGATGAACTCGATGCGCAGATGACCGGTATCGGCAGGCAATCCCTGGCCGGGTTCCTGCGTCTGCGCCTCCCCGATCGCCTCGCCCGCGCCCTGTGCGAGCGGGCCGGGGTCGATCCCGCGATGCCCGGGCACGCCCTGACCCGCGAACAGCGACGGTCGCTGGTCCGCATGCTTATCGAATGCCCGGTCGCCATCGAGCGCGACCGCGGGTTCACCTTCGCCGAGGTCACCGCCGGGGGGATCCCATTGAACGAGATATCGACGGCCACGATGCGCAGCCGTCTGTGCGAGCGGTTGTGGGTGGTGGGGGAGATCTTGGATGTCGACGGCCGGATCGGCGGCTTCAACTTCCAGTGGGCCTGGTCGGGTGGATTCATCGCCGGTGGGTCGCTCGCCTCCGAACTGGCCGCGCGGGCAGATCAGGCTCGCTGAGGGGTCATCGCGAGGACCGCGCCCAGGAACAGGTCTATATGGGCCTCGGTGGTGCCCGAACCGGGGCTCACCCGCACGCCGCCGCCCTCCTTGGTGCCGATGGCGTCGTGGAGCAGCGGGGCGCAGTGGACCCCCCCCCGCACGGCGATCCCGTGCTCGCTGTCCAGCCGGATCATCGCCTCGCGGGCGGTGATGCCCTCGATGTTGAAAAGCACCACCGGCGTGCGGCCCTCGATGGTGGGAAGGCCGAAGATCGTGATCCCCTCGATCTCGCGGAGCCCTTCGAGCACACGCTGGGTCATCCGCATCTCGTGCTCGTGCACCTCAGGCGTCAACGCATCGAGGGCGGCGATGAGACCGGCAAAGCCCACGGCGTTGGAGGTCCCCGCTTCGAGCGCATCGGGCAGCATCGTGGGCATTTCGAGGCCCGGGGCGATCGAGCCGGTCCCGCCGCGGCGCTGGCAGAACACCCGCGATTTGTCACAGTCGTCTGGATACGCGCGGCTGCTCACATAGAGCCCCCCGGTTCCGGTGGGGCCGCGAAGCCCCTTGTGCCCGGCGAGGGTGAGCAGATCGATGTCCCAGCACTGCACATCGATGGGGAAATGTCCGGCGGTCTGGGCCGCGTCGACCATGACCAGGATTCGGTCGTCGTGCTGACGGATCCGTCTGATCGTTCCCGGGATGTCCTGGATTGTGCCCAGCACATTGGAGGCGTGCGAAAGCGTGATCAGGACGGTGCAGTCGGTGCACGCGGCGATGAGCTTCTCGGGGTCGACATAGCCCATCGCATCGCAGGGGACGATCTCCATGTCGATCAGGTTGCTGGTGGCGTAGCAGTGGAGGGTCCGCAGCACGGCGTTGTGCTCGATGGCGGTGGTGACCACATGGGGCTTGGTCTGGTCGCAGCGTGCCCGCATCTCGGCGCGGAGCACGCCGTGGATCGCCAGGTTGAGGGCATCGGTGCACCCGTGTGTGAGGACCATGCGCTGCGGGCAGGGTGCGTTGATGAGCGCGGCCAGGCGGGTGCGGGCCTGTTCAAGCACCAGCGAGGCCTCCCGGGCGAGGCGGTGGCCAC
>JBBDKK010000050.1:0-6135 GCA_040879395.1 Phycisphaerales bacterium | reverse complement strand
CATTGAGGCGGTGTCGGTTTTGCGGAGGATATCTTCGGGAAGATAGAACATGCGATCGAAACGCAGAGAGATGCCATCGACTGGTGTCAATCCACGGGTCAATCCCCAATGATCCATCGGTTTGATTGAAAGTCCTAACTGCTCATCGAATGGCGAAGGGAAAACTGCGACCAGTTCCTTGTAGCCTTCACCCGCAGCGGCATTTAGGAGTCTCGAAGCTCGAGTGACCCGTGACTTTGGAACCCGTCCGACGGGAAGAGCTTTTGCAGCAAGTGAAGCCAGCGAAGTGGTGCTGAGTTTATGAATGAGCGAAAGAACGCGATGCCGGTCATACCCGAGAAATAGTTCATCCCCGCCATCCCCTGCTAAAGCAACTTTGACTTCACGCCGCGCCGCACGGCAGACCCAATGGGTTGGGAGCAATGAACTATCCCCGAATGGGAGCCCAAGTTGTTCGATCAGGCGAACAAGATCCTCTGATGGATTTGGATCGCAGTCGAGGATGCGATGACGAATTCCGAGATGCTGTGCAGTTTCAGATGCTGCGTGACTCTCATCGAAAGACGCAGAGGGCATCCTGACTGTGTATGCAGTGATATCAGCGTTCAATTCAGTTGCATAATGGCAGAGCAACGCAGAATCGATGCCACCGCTGAGAAAACAACCGATCGACACATCGGCTTCGAGTTCGGTTTGCACCGCCCTCCTGAGCAAATCATCAAGGTCGCCAACCGAGAGTTCATGCTGTTCAGCATTCAGCAGCAAGTGATGGACATGGGCCCATCCGTCATCATCTTGTTCATTGCTCGGAATGGCTGTTGATATCCCCGGCAGCATGGATTCAGCAACGCCAAGAATCTTTGCGGCTTGATTCCAGCCGTACTTGATCCAACCCCGGGTTTGTCCTGGATTGTTATCGCAGATTTCATGGTTTGCTGCTGCGAGTGTGAGCAAGCCAACCGGGTTGCTGCTCATGACATCGAGATTGTGCCAGCGTGTTGATCGATACAAGGGCTTCTGGCCAAAGTCGTCCCGTATACCCGTGAGCGTCGCTGAGTTTCGATCCCAGATCGCAACACCGTACATTCCATCGAGCTGATGGCGCATTCGGACATGGTTGTGCCGCCACCCATGCACCAAAACCTCCGTATCCGAGTGATCCGTATCGAACACGCACCCCTGCCCCTCCAGTTCCGCCCGCAGCTCCCGGTGGTTATAGATACACCCATTAAACACCACCGCCACCAGCGGCTTGCCCGGCTCCACCTCGCTCGCCACAATCGGCGTTTCCCCCGGCTGGTAGGTCAGGTCCGGGCGCAGCCGCTCCCCGTCGTGGACCATCGGCTGGTATCCGCCCGCGTGGTCGATGATGCTCAGGCGTCGGTGGACGAGCGCGACATCGACGATGGTGCCGTCTTCGCGGGTGGCGCGGTCCCGGAAGCGACCCTGTCCGTCGGGGCCGCGGTGCTTGATCGACTCGTCGAGGATGTCGAGCCAATGCTCGGGGATCGCCTCCAGTGGCGGCGGTGGGGGGGCGTCCTTGGGATCGTGGATCTTGATGATGCCGGCGATGCCGCACATCAGGGGGCGACCCCGTCGGGCTTGGACGGCTTGGGCTCGCTCGCGGACCCGGCCTGTGCTTCCGCTTCCGCCTTTGCCTCTGCCTCCGCGCTCAGGTCGCGCCCGATCTGGATGTCATCGTCGATCACGAAGTCCACCGTGTCCTTGAAAGTCCCTGACCGCAGCCCCCAGAGCGTGTGGATCACCCGGGTCGTGATGATCGCCGAGACGAACGCGATCACGAACGCCCACGAGTGCTGCACCCCGGCGAACTTCTGCAACGCCCACATCCCCCCGGGGCCGATGAGGATGTAGATCGGGATCAGGGCCATCCGCTCGGCCTGCAGGCGCGTCGCGTCCTGTATGAATCGCCGGCTCTTGGGGCGATTGTCGTGCTTGGGCAGATTCCCCTGCGGGTTCCAGTGGTTGGCCATCCAGTGCAGGGCGTAGTACACCACCACATCCGCAACCGTCTCCAGCGCGTACGCGATCGCGGTGATCAGCAGCTTGTGCTCGGGCCCGATCCAATCACCGATCCACTTGACCGGCAGCTTCACCAGCGCGATCGCAAGGAAGCCCGCCGCCAACATGTTGAGGTTGATGTTGACCACCCGCTTGCGCTGATAGAACTTGAAGAAGCGCTGGTGCATGGGGCCATTCCTCAGAAGACCGATCAGTACGAACGGCTGATCACCGCGTCGGCGATCAGTTCCAGCATCGTCCGCCCCGACGACTCGGGCACCGCCGACAAGGCGGCCTTGGCATCGAGCACATACGACGATGCCAGCCGCTGGGTCGCCTCGACCGAGCCCGTCCCGCCGACCGCGTCGATCAGCTCACCCAACCCAGAGCCATCGCCCTTTGAGGCCATCGCGATAAGCTCCAGCGACCGCACCGCCTGGCCGGGATCGGCGTGGGCCAGATGATGGATCAGCGGGTGCGTCAGCTTGCCCTTCTCCAGATCCTTGCCGACCGACTTGCCCACCGTCTGCTCGGTGCCCAGGAGGTCCAACACATCGTCCTGGATCTGGAACGCCACGCCCAGCCGGGTGCCGAAGACGCGCAGAGCCGTCGCGTAGGGATGGTCTGTCTGCCCGAACCCCAGCGTCGCCAGGGCCCCCAACTCGCAGGCCGCCGCGATCAGCGCGGCCGTTTTGCGTTCGAGGATCTCGATATAGGTCGCCTCATCGAGCGAGCGGTTGTTGCGGTGGTGCAGCTGCAGCAGCTCGCCGGTGCACATCACCGCCGAGGCGTTGCCCACAATCCGCGACGGAACCGGAGAGTCCAGCGATGAGCACAGCTCATAGGCCGAGGCGATCAGGTAGTCACCCAGGATCACCGAGGTCTCGTTGCCCTTGAGCATGTTGAGCGTCTGCCCCCTCCGCCGGATCTCGGCCTCGTCGAGGACATCGTCGTGCACCAGCGTGGCCATGTGCACCATCTCGCACACCGCCCCGCAGACCGTGTGCGCCGGCGTGCAGATCTCCCCGTCCGAACCCGACGCCAGCAGCCCGTCCAGGTCCGCGTTGGCCGCCGCCCCGCACAAGATCACCAGCGTCGGACGCAGCATCTTGCCCCGATACCGCTCGATATACCCGCACATCTGGTCCACGGGGGGCAGGTCGGAATCGAGCTGCCGCGCGAAAACCTCCTCTACGCCCGGGAGCGAATCAACCACGAGGCGCTGAACGCGTTCGAGATCCTGCGGGATATCCAGCACGCCTTGCATCATCGGAACCTCAGTCATAGGCCACGATGTACGAGATGAACGCCGGGTCCGCCGTGCCATCCAGCGTGGGCTCGTACTCGCCGCTGCCATCGCCCTCGTCGTCCTCCCCCTCCCAGTAGACATGCACCTGCCCGAAACCCGCCTCGCTCAGCAGCTCGCGGATCTCCGGCAGCGACCAGAGCCGCCAGTGGTACTCAAAGGCGTTCTTGATGCGCGTCTTGTCGGGGAACTTGAAATGGATCAGGCAGTGCATCTCGCCGGTGATCGGGTTGAAACGCTTCTGCTCCCACACATAGGTGAACTGCTTGCCGGGGCCCTCATCGATCTTCTTGGACTCCGTGGTCTCGGTCATCGCCTCCGAGCCGCCGTAGTGGTCAAGGAAGAACACGCCGTCCTCGCCAAGGCTCTCCCGCACCGACCTGAAATAGTTGCGAAGCTCATCGCGGGTCTTGAAGAGCCAGTAGCTGAAGTTCATCGCCAGCACGCAATCCACGCCCACCGCGTCGCCCGGAGCGAGCACATCGCGGTTGATCAGCGAGATCCGCTCGCGGGCGTCCGGCTCCAACCCCGCCACATGGTGCTCTCGCCCATATTCCAGTGTCTCCTCATCGATGTCCAGCCCGATCGCCCGGTTGCCCTCCCGCCGCCGGACCCATTCGGCGCTCGTGTTGCCGGTGCCGCAGAAATCCTCGCGCAGCACCCCGGCCTTGCGGCCCCGGATCTCCTCAAAGGTGTCATCGATGAAATCGATCTCGGATTCGACATTCTGAACAGACATCTGGTACAGCTCGTGCCTGTTGGCGGTTCCCGCCGACAGGGCCCCGGCCCGCTGGGCCTTCTCGGCGGCCTTGGCCTCGGTTTTTTTCTGCCTGGAGGACTTGCTCGACATGGTGGACACGCTCATCGTGATGTTTCCCGCGTTGGAGTGATTTTCAGAGCAGGCACCCCGGCGATCAGCCGAGATTCCCGGTGATCATCATAGATGATCGGAACCAGCGCGTCTCGTTATCAGACGCATTCCTGATCGGGCATATCGCCAGGTGCCGGCCCCGCCCGGGGCGACTACACTCGATACCCAACACTGGAGGAAAGGACTGTCATGCGATTGACCATGGTCGGAACCGGATATGTCGGGTTAGTCACCGGGGTTTGCCTCGCCAACTCGGGAAACGAGGTCACCTGCCTCGATGTCGATCCAGAGAAGATCGAGAAGCTCAAGAAGGACATCTGCCCTATCTACGAGCCCGGCCTCACCGAGCTGATGGTCAAGAACCGCAAGGCCGGACGCCTCACCTACACCCTCGACAAGATGGAGGCCTACAAGTCCGCCGAGATGATTTTCATCTGCGTCGGCACCCCCTCCGACGACAAGGGCCACACCGACATGACCTTCGTCGACTCCGCCGCCGATGACATCGGCAGGGCCATCAAGGAACTCGGCCCCGACGCCAAACCCAAGGTCATCGTCGTCAAGTCCACCGTCCCCGTCGGCACCACCTTCCGCGTCAAGGAACACATCCTCGACATCGTCGGCGACATCCCCTTCCATGTGGCCGACAACCCCGAGTTCCTCAAAGAGGGCGACGCCGTCAACGACTTCAACAAGCCCGACCGCGTCGTCGTCGGCGTCGAGAACGAAGAGGTCGGCGAGATGTTCAAGGACCTCTACGACCCCTTCGTCCGCAACGGCCACCCAGTCTTCATCATGGATGTCCTCTCCGCCGAGATGGTCAAGTATGCCTCCAACAACTTCCTGGCCACCAAAATCTCCTTCATCAACGAGATGGCCAACCTCTGCGAGGCATACGGGGCCAACATCAACCGCGTCCGCGAGGGCATGTGCTCCGACTCGCGTATCGGCCACGCCTTCCTCCACCCGGGCCTGGGCTACGGCGGCTCGTGCTTCCCCAAGGACACCCTCGCCTGCATCATGATGGGCGACAAGGCCGGCGTCACCATGCAGGTCTCCAACGCCGTCCACGGCACCAACGAACGCCAGCGAAACCTGTTCTTCAACAAGATCGTCTCCCATTTCGGCGGCGAGTCCGGCCTCCGCGGCAAGCGCATCGCCTTCTGGGGACTGGCCTTCAAGCCCCGCACCGACGACATCCGCAAAGCCCCCGCTCTGACCCTCATCCGCAAGGCCCTGGGCTGCGGCGCGGTCTGCGCCGGCTTCGATCCCGTCGCCGCCGACAATGTCCGAAAGGAGATGGGCGACATCCTCACCATCTGCGATGAGATGTACGAATGCGCCAAGGGCGCCGACGCCCTGGTCATCTCCACCGACTGGGCCGAGTTCAAAAGCCCCGACTTCGAAAAACTCGGCCAGGTCATGAAGCAGAAGGTCATCTTCGACGGCCGCAACCTCTACCGCCGCCAGCACCTGGGCGAGATGGGCTTCCACTACTACTCCGTGGGCCGCTCGCCCGTCAAGCCCGTCTGATGCGGAAACGCGACCCGTGAGCATAGAAAACGCAGACTGGCTCGACCTCGCCCGCGGCCTGCCCCCCGCGTCGATCGATCTGCTCTATGTCGATCCCCCCTTCAACACCGGCCGCACGCAATCCGCCACCGCCGGAACCTACACCGACGCTTGGCCCGACACCGACGCATGGGTCGATTGGTTCCGCGAGCGGATTGTTTCGACCATCCCAAAGCTCAAGCCCACCGCCTCCATCCTCATCCACACCGACTGGCGCACATCCCACCGCGTCCGCGTCCTGCTCGATGATCTCCTCGGCGAGGACCGCTTCGTCAACCACCTCATCTGGCACTATGGGCTCGGCGGCTCATCCCCGCGCCGCTTCGCCCGCAAGCACGACGACATCCTCTTCTACTGCATCCAC
>JBBDKK010000049.1:0-6157 GCA_040879395.1 Phycisphaerales bacterium | reverse complement strand
TGTAGTTGATCTCATCCATCGAGAACTCGCCCTCGATGATGCCCTGATTGGTGATCCGGGCGTTGAGGTTGGGGGCGGTGTAGATCTCGTCATCGAGCAGCACGGCCATGAAGCCACCGCCATTCTCGCCGGTGAGGTTGCCCATACGGTTCGCGCCGGAGGGGTCCATCTCGAAGCCGATGGCGGGGCGGCCGAGCTGGTCGGCGGTCTGATAGGCGCGGGCGACCTTCCAGCGGCCGTCGTCCTGGGTGATCCGCAGGGGACGGGTATCCCAGGCGAGCATGAAATACTCGCCGTTGTACTCCTCAACGACATAGCCGGTGGAGCCGTAGTTGTAGAAATAGCCAGAGGGGTCCGCGACCATGCTCTCGAAGCCGGAAACGGAGTTGTACCACGAATCGGGCTGGTTGACTTTGAACCAGCGGGCATCGCGCGAGCTGGCGAGACGGGGGCCCTTCTCACGCAGGATCTCGCGGAGGCGGTCCTCATCGGGATGGGTGTAACCGGTGTTGCCGCGACCCTGGGGGTCCACGGTGATGCGGAAGCTCAGCACGCCCGAGGCCTGGACCAGGCGCTTGAGGTCTGAGGTGTCGTCGAGCGAGTTGCGGTTCGCGCTGTACTGGTCGTAGGCGGCGATCACACGATCGAGCTGATCCTCGATCTCAGGGTACTGGTCGCGGATCCGGTCCAGCGCCCGCTGGCGTGGGCTGGGGATGGCGATGTATTCGTCGCCGTCGCGGATCGATTTCTGCTCCGTGGACTGTTCGAGGGCCCGCTTGACTTCCTCACGGGAGATCGCGGTCGCCAGGGCGGTATCGCGAGCGACCTCGTATTCGATCTCGGCCTCGGCGGCCCGCCCGGCCAGCTCGTCCAGGATTTGCTCGTCAATATCCGGGTTCTGGTCCATCAGCGAGAGCTGATTCCGCAGCTCCTGCGCGGTATCGAACGCCACCGCGGCTTGGGCCAGCGCGGTGCGGACGGTCTCGCTCACCTCGCCGAGGCGGGCCAACTCCGCATCGCGTGCTTCCTTGGGTTGACGCATGATCCGCTCGAACTCGTCGGCGTCGATCGAGGTGACCGAGAGGCGGTCGAGTTCCGCTTCGAACTGCTGGCGGAGCCTCTTGACGCCCTCGCTGGGCAGGGGCATGGTGATCTCGATGCGGTCCTGGCCTTGGCGCACGATCGAGATCTCGAAAAGCCCGTTGGGGTCGATACGCTTCTTGAGCACATCGATGACCTGGGGGATGACCTCGCCTGCGGTTTCGGTGCTGCCGATCTCCACGGAGTAGATCAGCGATGCCCCGCCCCGGAGGTCCTTGCCCAGCCCGATGGTTTCGGAGGGCGGGAAGGCGGCCCATGCTGCCAGCAGCAGCATCGCGATCGCGATGGTCAGGTTGCGGACAAAGTGTCGCATGCGTGAAAACCTCGGGAGAGATGGGTGTGTTCTGGGGCGCGCTTCTGTCGGGCGTGTCGGTCAGGCGACCGGTTCGGTCTCGGGTGTGGCGTCGGCTGCCTGGTCCTGGGCGGGCTTGCCCGCGGAAGTGATCACGGCCGAAATTGAGCCGCGCGAGAGCCAGAGACGGGTATTGGACGAGCGGTCTGTTTCGAGCAGGACCTCATCGTTCTTGATCTCGATGACCGTGCCGATGATCCCGCCGGCGGTGCGGACTTTGTCCCGCTTGCCGAGCGATGCGAGCATCTGGGCCCGGCGTTTCTTCTCTTTCCGCCCGGAGAGCGACATAAAGAGGAACATCCCGACCGTGAAGATGATCAGAAAAAAGAAGATGTTGCTGCCACCAGCGGGCGGGACTTCAGCCCCCGAACCGCCCGCTCCGGGGTCCGTGCCGGGCTGGGTGGTGGATTCGCTGCCGAGCATCTGGGGCTCGCCGGGGGAATCCTGGAGGGTGGCGGGGAAGATCCATGCCGAGGGCATGATGTTTTCAATGGCCATGCGATACCTTTCATGCCCCTGACGGGGGAGGGGTCGTCGGGTCAGGATGATAGGACCGGACATCTCGCAAAGTGGTCGTCGGCGTCAACCTCTTTGGGTGGACTCGGCCCCGGTTTCATGCCGGGGAAGCCGAGCCCGTGACCAGTTCACGCAGGTGCGGGCGTTTGTCCACGAAGGCACCCCAATCGTCTCCTCGGATGGCCTCCCGCAGGTCGCCCATGAGGCGCTGGAAGAAGCGGAGGTTGTGGAGCGTGGCCAGAATGGGACCGAGCATCTCGTCGGAAATGAACAGATGCCGGATATAGCCCCGCGAGAAATGCCCGCCATCGGCCCCGGCCCAGCCGTGGGCAGCCGGGTTGCAGGCGTGGCAATCGCAACCGGGCTCGATCGGCAGTGGATCGGTGGCGAACTGGGCGTTGCGGAGCTTGATCTGGCCGTTGCGGCCCGGCTCGCAGGTGAATGCGTACGAGTTACGCCCGTTGCGGGTGGGGAGCACGCAGTCGAACATGTCCACGCCCGACATCACCGCGGCCACCAGGTCCCGCTCGTAACCCACCCCCATGAGATATCTCGGCTTGTCGGAGGGCATTCGCGGGGCCGTGTGGCGGACAATCCGGGCAATGTCCTCGGGCGACTCCCCCACCGCCACGCCGCCGATCGCATAACCGGGCAGATCGATGTTGCAGATGCGCTCAAGCGACCAATCGCGGCGGTCCAGATCCGTCCCGCCCTGGATAATGCCGAAGAGCGACTGCTCATCAGGGCGGGTGTGGGCGTCTTTGCATCGCTGTAACCAGCGGACGGTGCGTTCGTTGGAGATGGTCAGACGCGCATCGTGGTCGTACGGCGTTTTACCGGCATCCCGCCGGGCCGCCTGTCGCAGACGGACCTGATTGACGGGTGCGGCCGAAGGGTCGACCGAGGGTGGGCAGTCGTCGAAGGCCATCATGATGTCCGGCCCAAGTTCATTCTGAACCCGGGTGGCGATCTCCGGGCTCATGCGGACGGTTGAACCGTTGATGATGGATTTGAACGAAACCCCGTCCTCATCGATGGCGTTGATGTCGGCCATCGAGAAGGCCTGAAACCCGCCCGAGTCGGTGAGGATGGGCCCGTCCCAGTTCATGAAACGGTGGACACCCCCCATCCGCTGGATCAGTTCGGACCCCGGGCGGAGCATGAGGTGGTAGGTGTTGTTGAGCAGGATCTCGGCTCCGCCTTGGCGGACCTGCTGGGGCAGGATGCCCTTGACGCTTGCCCGCGTGCCCACGGGCATGAACGCGGGCGTCTCGAACCCGCCGTGGAGTGTCTCCACGCGCCCGGCGCGGGCCAGGCCCGATCGGGCATCGATGGTGAAACGCAGTGCGGGTGTCATCGCAGGAACATAGCGCGGCCGCGTGCGGCAATCACGCTCAGGGATCGTGCTTGCTCGCCTCGGCCAGGGTTTTCTTTTCTTTCTCGCTCAGCGAGGCCAGCCCCTTCTGCGAGACTTTCTGCAGGATTTTGTCGATCTCGTCCGGGTGCGGCCCGGGGGCGTTCTTGTAGTTGCCGTAGACCGAGCCGCGGGACTTCTTCTTGCCGCCCCTGCGGGGCTGGCGGCTGTCACCAAAGACATCGAAGAAATCGGTGAGCAGGTGGGATTTGCGGATGAAAATGAACCCCGCGAGGGCCCCCCCGATATGCGCCGCTTCACCGCCAGCGTTCTGGGCACCCATCAGCAGGCTGATCAGTGCGATGGCGACATATCCATAGGCGAAGGTGCGCATCTTCATCGGGATCGGCGGGAAGAGCAGCATGATCTCTGACTTGGGCGAGATGTAGGCGCACGCCACGATCACGCCGAACACGCCCGCCGAGGCACCGACCAGCGGCTGGGTGTACGCGGCCGGCAGCAGGCCGGGGGCCTGCATGACACTGCCCAGCAGCGTCAGGATGATGAACAGGAGCCCGCCGAAGAGCCCGCAGACCAGATAGAAGGCGAGGTAGCGCTTCCTGCCGAGGAACTGCTCCACCATCGGACCGAAGATCCAGAGACCGAACATATTGAAGAGCAGGTGGGTGAGCGAATGCGGCGAATGGAGGAACTGGAAAGTGAGCAGCCGCCAGACCTCCAGCCGCTGGAACGCATCCTCCACCGTCAACGCGCCGAACTCGTAAAACGCCCCGTCGAGCGGGTTTGGTGTCCTGGAGGCAAACACCGTGATCGCAAGGATGTGCACCGCGATATTGATCACGATCAGCCAGGTATTGACCGACCAGCCGGGCAGGCGGGCGATCAGACGCGGGCCGGCCGGTTCGCCCGGCGAACCGATGCCGCGGTCTCTGTTCACATAATCACGGTCATAAATACCCATGCACGCTCCCGAGTCATTCAGTCAAAGCGGCCACGCAAACGGCAAACCGCTACCTGGGCTTTCGGCTTGTCTCGCTCGCCCGCTTGAGTGTACGGCGTTCCCTGCGTGAGAGCGACCCCATGCCCTTGGCGGAGATTTTGGCCAGGATCCGGTCGAGTTCTTCGCGAGAGATGATCTCCTCATCGTGGTCATCCACCACGCGCTGCCGCGGCGGACCACCCCTCCAGGCCTCGGGATCGGGCATCCCGGGGAACGATCCGCCCATGCCCGGCACCATGTCCGCGTGGGCGAGGAACTGCAACCGCCGGCGCTGGATCGAACACACCAGGCCGCAGACGATGGCGATGGTCAGCAGCCACACCCCATCCTCAAAGAGGATCCCGGCGAAGCCCACCGCGGTGGCGACTCCGAGACCGGTGTTGGTAGCCAGCCACATCGCGCGGTAGGACGATCGGTCCTTTGAGAGGATGGCCTCGAGCACCCGGGCGGCGTCCAGCGGATACATGGGCAGCAGCAGATTCATGACCACAAGCAGCAGATTGACCGAATAGAACGCCCCGAGTGCCACAAGCCACCATGTGGTCTCGCCGGATCGCAGCGTCAGCGGGGCCAGGTCCGCCGTGATCGGGCTGTGGAGGAACGCGACCGCGGACCCCGTGAGCATGACCAGCGGCACGCCTAGAACAGGGATCAAGAGCAGGTTGAGCGCGGGCCCGGCCAGAGCCACCTTGATCCGCGCGGCCGGTTCGTCGGGCACATCCAGCGGTGCCAGCCCACCCAGCGGCCAGAGCATGAGTTCGGGGGCCTCCCCGCCCACCCGCCTGCAGACCGCGGCGTGGGCCAACTCATGCAGCAGCACCAGCACCAGCATCGCCACCAGGGTGGGCATCACGAAGATGAACCCGGCGCGATTGCCCGGGAGCGTAAAGATCAACTGCGCCAGAAGGTAAACGATGAACAGCAGGTGCAGCCGCACGCGGGTTCCGCGGACGGTGAAGATCGTGAAACCCCACGCCAACGGGTTTTCCCCATCGCCGAAGATACGGGCCATGATCGCCCTGGCCTTTGCCAGCCGATCCTGACCATGCGGATATGAGGATTGCCAGTCGCGATCGCTCATGGGCGTTTCAAACTCCTTGAAGAACCTGTCCTGGGTCCTTCGGTCATGGCAGACCCACCGTTCTACCGCTGGGTCCACGGCAGGTGTCAAACCGCCTCCAAAGTCTCCCCGGATGCGCCGGTTTCGGCCCGATCGCGTGCTGACTTCCCAGAGAGTCTATGCCGGGGCGTCGTGCGCATAGAAAATGGGCCGGCGAGGAATGCCGGCCCAAGGGAGGTAACTGGTTAACAAACCAAGATCAACGCCGACGGCGTGTGGCCACCAAGCCACCCAGCCCAAGCAGCGCCATCGAGGCAGGCGCGGGGACACCGGTGACGGCGACATCATCGATGTACCAGCCAACACGCTCAACGACGGTACTAGTGCTGAAGCGGAACTCCAGATCGAACGAGGAGTTGTCATAGGCGGAAAGGTCGAAACTCACATCGCGCCAGCCATTGGTCGGGCCGCCGTCACGAAGGTCGATCAGGTTGCCATTCACGAAGATCTCGGCGGTATCAAAGCTGTTGCCCCCCGAGTCGAGCCACTCCTGGAAGTTCAGTTCCAAGCCGGTGAAACCGGTGGCATTGATGGTGGTCGTGAGGCTGCTAGTCTGCGAGGGGTTGTGCAGCCCGCCGATGACCGTACCCCAGACATAATCGCCGGAGAACCCGCCTGTGGGTTCCGGGCCGCCGAAGCCGCCCAGATCACTGCCGTCGGCACCGACCGGGATGCCCCGTTCCCAGTCACCGG
>JBBDKK010000048.1:0-6199 GCA_040879395.1 Phycisphaerales bacterium | reverse complement strand
GTCTGGGCCAACAAGATCCGCGCGGTCCTCACCGCCCTGGGCATCATCATCGGCGTGATGGGCGTCACCGTCGTCGCCGCCGGGCTCGAGGGCATGCAGGGCTATGTGCTCACCCAGTTCGAGGGCATCGGCGCCAAGAAGATGTGGCTCTGGGGTCAGGTCCCCGATTCCAAGCAGTCCGTCATGAGCTGGACGGACGCGAAGCTCACCGTCTACGAGGCAAACCTGATCCTCGAACACGCCGAGACCATCGAGTCGCTCACCCCCACATGTCGCGGGAGCTGGGATGTCGTCCACGGCAAGAAGGTCGCCCAGAGCGTCGGCGTCAACGGGATCTGGCCCTCGTGGCACGAGATCGAGAACCGGCAGGTCCTCCTGGGGCGACCCTTCAGCCGCATCGACGACGCCGAGAACCGCCAGGTCTGCCTGATCAACGAGCAGGGCATCGAGGAACTCGAACTCGATACCGACCCAGTCGGAGACTACATCCTCGTCGACGGGCGGCGCTTCCTGATCGTGGGCGTCGTCGAGACCAAGGAGGCATCGGTCTTTGAGGGCGGTCAGTCACGGACCGAACTCTACATCCCCTTCTCCACCCACAAGATGATGAACCCCTACAGCTGGACCCAGCTCACCCTGAACATGGTCGACCCCGAGCAGGCAGAGAACTCCAAGTCTGAGATCCGTTTCATCCTCCGCAACCACCGCAATCTCCAGCCCGAGGACGAAGACACCTTCGACATGTTCGTCATCCAGAGCGCGATCGAGAACTTCAACAATGTCGCTAAAGTCATCGGCCTCATCCTGGGTGTGATCGTCGGCATCTCGCTAATCGTCGGCGGCGTGGGCATCATGAACATCATGCTCGTTTCCGTCTCCGAGCGCACACGCGAGATCGGGCTCCGCAAGGCCATGGGCGCCAAGCCGCCGATCGTCCTGCTCCAGTTCCTCGTCGAAGCCACCGTCCTGTGCATCATCGGCGGGATCGTCGGGCTCTTCGTCGGCTACATCATCGTCACCGCCGTTCAGTTCATCCCCGATTTCCCCCTCAAGTCCATCACCATCCCGGCGTGGGCCATCATCCTTTCGCTCTCGTTCTCAGCCGGCGTGGGGATCATCTTCGGGATGTTCCCCGCCATCAAGGCCTCCATGCTCAACCCGATCAACGCCCTGCGCCACGAATAGACTCTGCCACCTCTCGCCCTCGCCCGATGCCCCCGCGGACCACCATGCACACACGCACCCCCCCATTGACCCGCCGCCCGTTCCGCCCTGCCCGCGCCCCGGCCGCCGCCGGGATGGTCCTCTGCGTGTTTGCCGCCGGGTGCACCAATCCCTTCGGCGAGGACCCGCTGGACAAGCACACCGTCGCCTCCCACCAGCGGTTGCGCTCGATCAGCGCGCTGGTCCTCGAGCCCGCCCCCGTGGTCGACCCGGCCGAGTCCTCCACCACCGACGAAGAGACCCTGCACACCGAACGCGAGCGGTTCAAGGGCATCGAGCGCGTGGATCTCACCCTGGCCAACGCCCGCCTGGCGGCCCTCTCCAACAACCTGGGCCTGAGCGCCACGCTCATCTCGCCGGTCATCGCCGCCGAACGCGTGTCCGAGGAGGAAGGGCGTTTCGAGTCCGTCTTCACCCTCGGGGCCAGCTCGGTCCACAACGACTCCGCCGTCGCCACGGAACTCGCCAACGGCCAGTCCACCTCCAACTCCATCACCCCCGGGCTGATCATCCCGCTGCGGACCGGCGGGCAGCTCACCATCGAGCTGCCGATCTCGCGCTTCGAGACCGACAATGACTTCGCGACACTCAACCCGTCCTACACCTCGGACCTGAGCTTCTCATTAAGCCAAAACCTACTCCGCGGCGCAGGACGCCGTGCCACCACCCACTCGATCCGCCTGGCCGACTACGACCGGCAGATCACCGAGATCCAGACCAAGCTGGAGGTGATCCGCCTGCTGGCCGAGGTGGACCGCTCATACTGGCGTCTCTACGCCGCCATCCGCGCCCTGGAGGTCGTCGAGCAGCAGTACAGCGTCGCCTTCGCCCAGCTCGAACGCGCCCAGCGCCGCGAACGCGCCGGCAGCGGCACCGAGGTCGATGTCGTCCGGGCCCAGTCCGGCGTGGCCGACCGCGTCGAACAGATCATCCTCGCCCAGAACGACATCTCGCTGCTGGAACGCAACCTCAAGGTCCTGCTGAACCTGCCCGGCCTCGATGCCAACTCCCCCACCCACCTCGAACCCGCCTCGCCGCCGGACCCCGTCCGCTATACCTTCGACACGCCGCACCTGGCCGCCACGGCCGTCGACAACCGCATGGAGCTGCTGGAACTCGAACTCCAGCTCGCCCGCGACGCCGCCAACATCGCCTTCGCCGAGAACCAAGCCCTCCCGCTGGTCGCCATGCAGTACAACTACCGTGTCAACGGCCTGGGCAGCACGACCAACAGCTCCTTCGATACGCTCCGGGACAACAACTTCGAGAGCTGGTCGGTCGCGCTCAACGCCGAGTTCCCCATCGGCAACCAGCAGCGGGAGGCTTCCCTGGCCCAGACCATCCTCGCACGCCTCCAGACCCTGGCCACCCGCGAGGCCCGCGAGCAGCAGATTTCGCGCGAGGTCTACGACGCCATCGACCAGCTCTCGAGCACCTGGAACCGCATCCTGGCCGCCCGCCAGGCGGTCGAACTCAACGCCCGCGTCCTCGAGGCCGAGCAGCGACAGTTCGATGTGGGCCGCTCGACCACGACCGATGTGCTCGATGCGGATGTGAACCTGGCCAACGCCCGCCTGAGCGAGATCCGCGCCATCGTGGAATACCAGATCTCCCAGATCGACCTGGGCGTGGCCACCGGCACGCTGCTGGGGCAGATGAAGGTCGATTGGGCCCCCTCCGATCCGCGCCGTTTCGACGACGGCGAGGCCCGCGCCCGCGAGGGCGTCATCCCCTACCGCCCCGGTTCGGGGATCATCACAACGCCCTGAACCATGCCGCACGCCGCGCCCGCACGCGTTCGCGCGCACGCAGCCAGCGCACGCGGTGAACGGGTCAAAAATCTGCGTGATTTGATCGCTTCAAAACCCCCGCTGTGAAGTGGGTTTCGCGCTGTGCCGATAGAGCACTGTCATGGAACCCAACCCACCAGCCACACCGACCCCCGCCACCGCCACCGCGGCCCCGATCGAGGGGCCCGCCGATGCCGACGCGATCGCCGTCAGCGCATCTGAGCTGATCGAGATGATCCGCTCGGGCCAGGACGGGGATGTCAGCAAGCTGGTGAGTCGCACACTCGAGAGCAGGCACGCCGCCTGAACGAACAATCTCCAATGAGAGAAAGCTGCGGGTCTTGAGCGCCTCGCAGCTTTGTCTCATTGATTCAGTGATCGCATTCCCGCAAGTGCTGTCTTACGGGCATCCGGCGTTGAACAACTGCAGGTAGGCGGAGATGTCGAAGAAGTTGTAACGCCCATCGGCGCTGATGTCGCCCTGCGGGTGCTCGTTGTTGAAATGCGTCAGGAACTGGGACAGGTCAAAGAAGTTGATCGCGCCATCACCCGTCAGATCACCCCCGCAATCTAGGGCCTTGATGGTGTAGCGGCCGGGAACCACGCCCGGGTACTCATCAACCTGACCGTTGGCCCACTCGATGGTGATGTCCACCGATTCATCGGCCCCCAGCCCCGCGTGCACGCTCAGCTCGCTCTGCGAGAGGTAGTTGCTCCCGCCGTCGAGATACCGGACCTGCGAGAACGAGTCCGAATCGAACCAGACCCGCGTCCCGAAGCCGTTGGGGGCGAGATCGTCCACCGCCGAGGTGTCCAGGAAGAGCGTCACCGCGTTGGTGCCCGGGCCTGCGATGTCGTTACGGAAGTAGATCGGCTCCTGGCGTGCGTTGAAGACCACGATGTCCTGATCGCCGTCGGTATCGAAATCCGCATCCAGCACCCCCCGCCCGGAACTGGTGATATCCATCCCGCAGGCGGGGGCTTCATCCACGAAGTGGCCGGTTCCGTCGTTGAGATAGAGGATGGAGGGGTCGTTGAGGAAGATCCCATCGAAGCCGTTGGTCTCGAAGATGTCCAGGTGGCCATCGTGGTTGATGTCCACCGAGACCACGCCCCAGCCCCAGTAGCCGAAGTTGCAGTTCCGTTCCACGGACAGCTCGTCGTAGACATGGTCGATGCCGCTGGCCAGATAGAGCATGTTGCCCGAGCCGGCGGTCTGCTGATGGTTGATGCGGCTGGACACATACCAGTCCAGGCGGCCGTCGCCGTCGTAATCCCCGAAGGTGTTGCCCATGCCGTTGGAATCGAGCCCGGTGCCGCTGGAAGCCGTCTGATCAGTAAATGTCCCATCGCCGTTGTTGACGAAGTATCGCGAGGTATAGAAGTCCGCCACCCAGAGCAGCTCGGGGTAGCGATCGCCGTCCATGTCCACGAACCGGGGCGCGAAGCCGCGGACGATGGTCATGTCGGCATTGAGGTCGCCGGTTGCATCGGTGAATGTGCCGTCGCCGTTGTTGCGGAAGAGCTTGTTGCCGCCGTACCAGCCCGCGATGGCCAGGTCCAGGTCGCCATCGAGATCGTAATCACCGAAGGCGGGGCTGAAGGTATCGGCCAAGCCGAACGGGTTGAACCCCCCGCCCAAGCCCGCGGCGTCGGTCACATCGCTGAACGAGCCGTCGCCGTTGTTCATGTACAGCACATTGTGGTCCGGGCTCTCGTCGTTGGGAAGGCCCAGCGAGGTGACCATCAGATCCAGCCAGCCGTCGTTGTTGAAGTCGCCCACCGCGGCGCCCGAGCCCATGTGCACGCGGTCCACACCCCACGCGGCGGCCTCATCGGTGAAATGGCCCGTGCCGTCGTTGATGTACAGATGATCGCTCGCAGCCGAACCGCCCACAATAAAGAGGTCCAGGTCGCCATCGTTGTCGAAGTCGCCGCAGGCACCGCCCGAGGTCATGAACTCGGTGCCGAACCCGGTCTCGACGCTCGCGTGCGGGGCCCCCAGCCCAACGGCGTCGGTCACATTGGCCACAAGCGGGTCCGCGGCCAGCGCGGACGAGCCGCAGACAGCCAGAATACCCCCCGCCGCCATGGCCACAACCACACCGGACCGGTGCCAAAAAGCCCGATCGGACGACGACACGATCTGAAACTGCATTTCTCTCTCCTCACACTTATAACGATCAGGCACGGCCGGACAGCACCCCTCCAGACAGTGCCACCCGCTGCCTCCATACCATACCCAATCCCGGCGGATTCGCATAGGCAAATCTCTGATTTTCGGTGTTTAGCAGCCCTTTTCCCTCCCGTGAGTGAGCGGATTTTCTGATCGGACCCTGATCGGACCCTCACGGGCACCCGGCGTTGAACAACTGCAGGTAGGCGGAGATGTCGAAGAAGTTGTAACGCCCGTCGGCGCTGATGTCGCCCTGCGGGTGCTCGTTGTTGAAATGCGTCAGGAACTGGGACAGGTCAAAGAAGTTGATCGCGCCATCACCCGTCAGATCACCCCCGCAATCTAGGGCCTTGATGGTGTAGCGGCCGGGAACCACGCCCGGGTACTCATCAACCTGACCGTTGGCCCACTCGATGGTGATGTCCACCGATTCATCGGCCCCCAGCCCCGCGTGCACGCTCAGCTCGCTCTGCGAGAGGTAGTTGCTCCCGCCGTCGAGATACCGGACCTGCGAGAACGAGTCCGAATCGAACCAGACCCGCGTCCCGAAGCCGTTGGGGGCGAGATCGTCCACCGCCGAGGTGTCCAGGAAGAGCGTCACCGCGTTGGTGTTGCTCCCGTCGAGTTCGTTGCGATAGAAGGCGTGCTTCTCGCGCGCGTTGATCAGGACGATTTCCTGATCGCCGTCCCCGTCGAAGTCCCCGTGGATCACCCCGCGGCCCTGCCCGGCATCGTCCATGCCGCAGATCTGGGCGACATCAACGAAGTTGGCCGTGCCGTCGTTGAGCCACATCTGCGAGGGCACCATACCGAACCCCTGGTTCTGGAAGCCGTTGGTGGCGAAGATGTCCAGATGCCCGTCGTGGTTGATGTCGATGCTCAGTGCGCCCCAGCCCCAATATCCGAAGTTGACCCCGCGGCTCACCGATTCCTCGGTGAACACATGGTCGTTCTCGGTCGCCATGTAGAGCATATTGCCCGATGTTCCCGGGCCGGGGATCCCGTTGAG
>JBBDKK010000047.1:0-6239 GCA_040879395.1 Phycisphaerales bacterium | reverse complement strand
CCCCGGAACAGAACATCATGCTCCAGGGCGCGATCATCGCCGGCGTCCTCGACGCCCGCGGCAACACAACCATCGACGGCGCCCTCCTGCTCACCTTCAACCCCACCCACGGCGAGGGCCCGCTGCTCGATGTCCACGGCAACCCCATCGGCAACCCCGCCGGCTTCAACGCCTCCCTGGGCTATTTCGGCGAGGGCGACGGCGACTACGAGTCCGTTGACCCCGCAGATCTACCCATCGTCGGTGGCGTCCGGATCGTCGGCTACGACACCACCGGCGACGGGCTGGCCGATGTCTCCTACACCGAGCCCCAGCCCGCCGGGTCCACCCCCGTCCCCTTCAACGGGTTCGGCAAGATCCGCCTCCGCCACAACCCGGACATGCGCCTGCCCTCGGGGCTGATGCTCCCGCTTTCCACGCCGCCCGTCATCGGGTCGTATAAAGAAGGATCGTTCTGATGAAAACCCACAAATCGATCAGGAAACACACCCGGCGGGGTTTCAGCATGATCGAGGTGCTGATCTCGCTGACGATCTCCGCGACGCTGCTCACCGCCACCCTCGCTGCCTTGGACGCGTCGTTCAAGGGCTACAAGGTCACCACCGAAGGCGCATCGACCAATGTCGTGGCCCGCATCGTCATGCAGCGCCTCACCGCCATGATCCGCACCGGCGATTCATTCGGCCCATACCCCGTCAACCCGATCACCAACCCCCAACTCGAATCCACCTGGATCGAGTTCGTCTCCTACCGGGACCCCTCCACCGGCACCGAGCGCGTCACACGCCTCGAACGCCGCGACGCCCCCGACGACAGCCCCGACGGGCCCTATGAGCTGTGGTACATGGTCACCACCTATGTCCACGGCTCATTCGACTCCGAGGACGAGGCACCGCTGCTGGTGGGCATCAACAACGCCACCTTCACCATGGAATACGATGTCGGCCCCCGCCTCAAACGCGTCACCGTGGACCTCATCATCCAGCCCGACGACATGCAGGATGTCGCCATCGGATCGCACCTCGAAGCCCCGACCATCCGCCTGGTCGCCAGCGCCTCGCCCCGCATGAGCGACTGAACCGAATCTTTCTGGATTTTCAGTCCCCGTATCCATCCGGATGGGCTTTGAGCCACGCGTAGGCCGTGCCCACGATCTCATCGATATCCGTGATCTGCGCCTCCCATCCGAGAACCGAGCGGATCCGGGCGGGATCGTTGTAAAGGGCCACCGCGTCGCCCGCCCGGCGATCCGCCTCGTACACCGGGAAATCGACCCCCGAAACCCGCTTGACCGAGTCGAGAATCTCGCGGACCGAATACCCCTTGCCGATCCCCACATTGAACGCCTCGACCCGCCCCGGGCCGGTGGTGTTCATCGCCCGCACATGGGCGTCAATCAGGTCCTCGACATGGACATAATCGCGGATGTTGGTGCCGTCGGGCGTGGGATAGTCGGTCCCGAAGATCGACATGCCATCCCGCTTGCCCAGCGCGGCCTCGATCGCCACCGGGATCAGGTGGGTCTCGGGGCTGTGGTCCTCGCCCAACACGCCCGTCCGATCGCTGCCGGCTACATTGAAATAGCGCAGCATCGTCAGGGCGATCGGCTTGCCATCCCGGCCGCGTTTGGCGGCGTAATCCCTCAGGATGTGCTCGAAATGCAGTTTGGTGTGCCCGTAGGGCGAAGTGGGGGCCTGCGGGCAGGTCTCAGGGACCGGAATCATCCCCTCGGGCGGGTCGCCGTAGGTCGCGCAGGACGATGAAAAGATGAACCGCTCGATTCCGCCCCCGCCGCTCTCTACGCCCGCCGCATCGCAGGCCTCCAGCAGCCCCAGCCCGCTGGCGATGTTGTTGCGGTAGTACCACAGCGGATCGTCGACCGATTCCCCCACATAGGCCAGAGCCCCGAAGTGCATGACCGTGTCGAGCCCATGCTCCTCGATCGCCCCCCGCACCGTCTCGACGGCTCCCAGATCGGTTTCGACGAAATCAAATGTTTCGCCGTGCTCACCTTTGAGCAGGTCCATGGGTTTACGGTGCCCGCGGTGCAGGTTATCGATCCCCACCACGCGGTGCCCGTCCCGCAGCATCCGCTGGCAGGCGTGTGAACCGATATATCCCGCCGAACCAGTCACCAGAATCCGCATCGGTTTCGCTCCTTACCCATCGTCAGGCCATCCGTGAGTCCATACCCGCCTTGGGCTGGGATTGTACAACCCCGATTGCGGCCGGAGCGAGAAACTAGACGATGGAATGAACGCCGCCGGAGAACCCTCGTACAATGGTCCTTTGAGCGATCCACCGGCAAGGAGCAGGATGGCCGAGTCCTTCACATCTGATTTTAAGCGCTTCTTTACAAGAGGTTTAGGGATCCTGCTGCCCACGGTGGTCACCCTGTGGCTCCTCTGGCAGGCCTTCGGCTTCGTGTACAACACCGTCGCCCAGCCCATCAACCGCGCCACACGCCTGACGGTGATCTGGGTCGTCCCCCGCGTGATGGACGAGAAGCGGCTGCCCGAATGGTTCCAGGTGACCGAATCGGAAATCCTCGCCGCACGCACGGAGCGCGAGATCCGCCCCAGCGTCAGCGACGCCTCTGTCGGCATGACCCTCCGCCGCGAGTATCTGCGGAAGTTCTGGAGCGAGCATCCCTACCTGAATCTCACGGGCCTCTTCATCGCCATCATGCTCATCTACCTGGCGGGGGTGCTGCTGGGCAACATCGTGGGCAAGTCCATCTATACACGGCTCGAACGCTTCATCACCCGCCTCCCCGGCTTCAAGCAGGTCTACCCCCATGTCAAGCAGGTCGTGGACATGATCATGGGCGAGAAGAAAATGGCCTTCTCCAAGGTCGTCGTGGTGGAATACCCCAACGCGGGTATCTGGACAGTCGGCTTCCTGACCGGCAACTCGCTGCGGGAGATCGACGCGATGGCGGGCGATACCGTCGTCTCCGTTTTCATCCCCACCAGCCCCACGCCCTTCACCGGCTTCACCATCAACCTGCCCAAAGAGAAGGTCCAGGCCATTTCCATGACCATCGAGGAAGCCCTCCGCTTCGTCATCACAGCCGGCGTGCTGGCGCCCGGGGAGGGCGACGATCGGCCCGATCCCATGCTCCACGAGATAGCCGAGCAGCTCTCCCCCAAGCATGACGGCGAGAAACCGTCGAATGAACCTTGAATCGCTCCCCCGGTTCCGGTACGCTGGACGGAGCCCATGCCGGGCCGAGGGGGAATCCATGGACCACGCAACATACTCGTCGTTCTTTGCAGCCGCCATGCTTGCGCTGACGCCAGCATCAGTGCTCGCCCAGTCCTACGCGGGCTTCGTGCCCCAGCCGACGGTCTCCGTGATTTCGTCGGCCAACAGCATCGTATCGGCGGACTTCGACCACGACGGCGATCCGGATTTCGCAATCGTCCGCCGCGACGCCGCCGGTGGCGGGCATGTCTTCATCCTCCGCAACAACGGGCGCGGCGTGCTCGTCGTCGCCCAGGACACCCCTGTCGGTTTCCTCCCGTCCGGCCTGGCGGTGGGGGACCTCGATCAGGACGGCAACGCCGACCTCATCACGGCCGTCAGCGGCAGCGACGATGTTAACATCATCTACTCCAGAGCCGACGGAACCTTCGAGCCGCCGCTGTATGTGTCAACAGGGATCAATCAGCCCAGCTCGGTGACGCTCGAGGATTTCGATACCAACGGCTTCCTCGACATCGCGGTCGTCTCGGAAGAGCTTTCCCTCGGCGCGGTGCTGCTGGGCAACGGCAAAGGTTTCACGCCCGCGCCGCCTTTCAGCACGCGCAACCAGCAGACCTTCCAGGGCCGAAGGCCCGTCTCCGTCGCCGCCGGCGACCTCAACGCTGACGGCAACCCGGATCTGGTCACCGGCAATATCACATTCGACGATGTGGGCATCTTCTACGGTTTGGGCAACGGCTCGTTCTTCACCGGCGACTTCGCCTTCTACCTCGACCAACCCGCGGATGTCCACGAAACCGAACTGGTCGATGTCGACCGCGACGGGGATCTGGACATTGTCTTCTCGTACGGCTTCACCGGCGCTTCGGTGGTCTGGGCCAGCAACGACTACAACGGCGGCGCAGAGGTGTTTCCCGACTTCAGCGAGGGTTCCTGGAGCACACTCAACGGCGGACGCGTCGTCGGTTTGGCCGCGGGTGATCTCGACTGCGGCGGCGACGCGTTCACCGATTTCGTGGCGGTCGACGAATACATGGGCGGGTCGCTGCGTGTCCTGACCAACTCCGGGTCCGGACCGCTCAACGGGCGTTCCGCGATTCCCCACGAGACCACCTCGCCGAAGGACGCGGCCGTCGTAGATGTGGATGGCGACGGCGACTCGGACATCGTCGTCTGCTCGCTCGGCGGGGAGGTTCAGGTGTTCCTCAGCCGCTGCACCGGCACGAACTGCCCGGCGGACCTCAGCGGCGATGGGGTGCTCAACTTCTTCGACATTAGCTCCTTCATCGTCTCCTTCAGCGCCAACGATCCGGTCGCTGATATCGCATCGCCGGCCGGGGCATGGAACTTCTTCGACATAAGCAACTACATCGACGCGTGGAGCCGGGGCTGCCCATGATCCCGCTCAGACGGGCTCGCCGGTAATCGGTAGTACCACCCCGGTCACCAAACTCGAATGGGCGTTGGATGCGAAGTACACATAGGCCGGGGCGATCTCCTCGGGCACCGCGGGACGCTGCATCTTCGATGATCCAAGCCCCTGGCCGAACGAAGCCACATCCTCCGCGTCCACGCTCGTGTCCGACGGATTCAGCGGCGTTCATACTGACCTGGGCGCGACGGATCCGGCTCGTTGGCGCCGGGTTCCTTGCCCGCCACCGAGGAGCACGCGCACCCCGTGTGCGTGCAGCCCTTGATCTGGGCGCACCCCTCGCTGCAATAACACCCATCATCACAGCTCACACCGTCGTACTGATCGCAGGTGCACCTGCCCCCCCGTGCCCGCAATCCTGTGTGCTCGTGTCGTTCACTTTGTTCTGAGCCATCTGGATCCTCCTGCCTGTTCTCGTTCAGTACAGAGGATCATCCACCGGGTTGGCAAGCCGGTGAATAGAGCATGAAAACGAGATCGTCCTGACTGGAATCACCAAGCCGAGCCATGCCCGTCCGGTCCGCCTCAGACCTTGAAGACCCGCAGATCTGCCGCCCGTGTGCTCAGCGACACCTTCTGGCCGATCGACCAGCGCGTCATGTCCGATGAGCGGACAACCAGCCGCAGCCCGGCCACCCGCACCGCCAGATCGCACGCGAAGCCCAGCCGCTCGATATCGATGATCGTCCCGGTGCCCAGGGGCATCAGCGCGCCGTCCTCGGGATCGGCATCGAGCTCAATGTGCTGGGGGCGGATACCCACGGTGAGGTGGTCCTCATCGTTCAGATCCTCGCTGCCGGGCACGCCCGCCAGCGGCACGCCCCAGGTCTCGGTCTCTGAGAGCAGCTCCGCCTGGGCCCCGGCCCCCTCGCCGCGGACGATGCACGCGATGGCGTTCATCTTGGGCGCGCCCAGGAACATGCCCACGAAGAGACTTTTAGGATTCTCGTAGATGTGCGAGGGCGAACCCACCTGCTCGAGTTCCCCGTCCTTCATGATCACGATCCGATCGCCCAGCGCCATCGCTTCTTCGTGATCGTGGGTCACATACACCGTGGTCGTGCCCAGTTCCCGCTGGATGCGGCGGATCTCGGCCCGCGTCGCCGCTCGCCGGTCCGGGTCGAGATTGGACAGCGGCTCGTCAAACAGGAAAACCGCCGGCTTGCGGACGATCGCCCGCCCCAGTGCCACCCGCTGGCGCTGACCGCCCGAGAGTTGCCCCGGTTTTTTATCGAGCACCGATTCCAGACCCAGCATCTCCGCCGCCTCCCGCACCCGGGCCAGGCGATCGGACTGGGGGGTCTTGTCCATCCGCAGAGAGAATCCCATATTGTCACCGACACTCAGGTGCGGATACAGGGCGTAGCTTTGGAAGACCATGGCGATGTCGCGGTCCTTGGGGCGGACCTTGTTCACCACCCGCCCCCCGATGCTGATGGTGCCGGAATGGATCGATTCGAGCCCCGCGATCATCCGCAGCGTCGTGGATTTCCCGCATCCCGAGGGCCCCACAAGGACCACGAACTCCCCATCCTCGATTTCCAGGTTGAAATCCCGCACGGCGACGCGTTCACGGTGCAGTGCGTTCGATTCGGTATTG
>JBBDKK010000046.1:0-6245 GCA_040879395.1 Phycisphaerales bacterium | reverse complement strand
GTCTCGTTGATATTCCTGATATGGGCCATTTGGAAAGCTCCTGACAAACCGGACCCCCGGGGTGGATGTCGCTCCTGTACAGTTTACCATAGATCATGACGACCAGCCCAACCGAATCCGTCGCTTCTCCCCACCTCCAGATTTTCGCCCTCGGTGATTTTCAGACAAACTGCATGATCGTCACCCGCGGCCAGCCCCGCAGCGGTCAGCCGTGCATGGTCGTGGACTGCGGTTACGAGCCCCAGCCGTTACTGGACGCGATCGAAGAGCAGGGCTTGAAACCCCAGAGGGTGGTGCTCACCCACGCCCACGCGGACCACATCGCCGGCCTCAACGACCTCTACGCCCGATTCGGCGAGGTACCCATCTGGATCCACAAATCAGAGGAGCAGTGGCTCCAGGAGCCGATGCTCAACCTCTCGGCCGCCCTGGGCCTGAGCATCACCGCCCCCACGCCCGCCGGATTCCTCGCCGACGGCGATTCTGTGGAGTTCGAATCCATTGAGTTCTCAGTCCTCCACACCCCAGGCCACTCGCCCGGCGGGATCACACTGGTGCACGCACCATCCAAAACGGCCCTCGTCGGCGACACGCTCTTCGCCGGGTCCATCGGCCGCACCGATTTCCCCGGCTCAAGCTTCAAGACCCTGGCCGCATCAATCAAGAACAAGCTCTACACCCTCGACCCGGAAACCGTCTGCTACCCCGGCCACGGCCCCGCCACCACCATCGGGCGCGAGATAAAGAGCAACCCCTTCGTCAAGGCCTGATCGGAACACACACGCTCCGCGTCACATCGCGCTGCCCAGCCCCATCGCCCGCCGCCATGTGGAGAGTTGGCCGAGGTGGAACATCGTGTGGTCGTGGAGCATGAACGAGGCCATCACCCCCGCCGTCCCGAAGAACTCGGCCGCCCGCTCGTTGCCCTCGATGGGGCAGCTGAAAACCTTATCATCCGTGACGCCGACCCGCTCGATGACGGTTTTCGATGCCCGATTGAAATGCGCAAGCACCTCCTCGAATGGCGGATAGATCGTGCCCTCGGGATCGTCAACACACTCGTTGCCCGCCTCAAAGACCGCCCCGTAGTTGGCCGGCACCGCCGCATCGCCCGGTTCGGCCCCGATCACCCGCATGATCTTCTCGGGATAGATCGCCAGGTGCCCATAAACAAAACTCGGATGGTTACAGGCGATGGCCTTGCCATCAAGCCGCGGCTGCCGCGCGGCCGTCTCGGGCGTGATGCCCTTGGAGAGCGCATCCGCAAGGCCCATCGTGCGGCCGGTCATCGCCGTCAGCAGTTCACCGATCTGTCCCATGTCGTGTCCCTTTCCCATGCGGATTATATCCAACCGATTGTTCAGCAACCAATGTATCGCGCGTAGAGCGCCCGTGCAACCCCCGGCTCGCTGACGCCCTCGAAGATCGCCCGGCCGTCGCGAAAAACGGTGACACCCACATCCTCCGATTCCAGCCGACCCTTAATCGTGAACGCGGATGTCTCGAAAGGGCCGTGCGTGGCCAGGGCCGCCGACAAGGCGGGCATGTCGATCGGCTGGCGGCTGTGGGGATTGATCTGGATCGCATCTCGGCCGCAGATCGAGGCGGTTTCTTCATCGTCGCGATCGAGAAACTCAAACCGCCCATCCCCGCAGCACGGGCAGGCCGGGTCCTTGTGGGCGGCCAGCTCGATGCGTCGCCGGTTGCCCTCCCACAGGTCGAACTCCAGCAGCGAACCCATCACCCGCTCGGGCCGGCCCATCAGCAGCTTGAGGGCCTCGCTGGCCTGGTAGGCGGCAACGATCGCGGTGACCGGCGCAAAGACCCCCGCCGTCTCGCAGGTGGGCTGTGAACCAGTGGGCGGGGGCGCGGGGAACAGGCACCGCAGGCAGGGACCATCCGGGGGCATGAACACGGCGGCCATGCCCTTGGACGCGATCGCCCCGCCGTAGACATAGGGGATGGCGTGCATGACTGAAAGGTCGTTGATCAGGTAACGGGTCTCGAAGTTGTCGGTGCCGTCGATAAGAACATCGGGAGGCCCGTGGCGTCCGCGCATGACGATCTGCTCGGCGTCGTAGGCACCAAAATCAGCAATGATCGGGCTGATCTCGATCTCGGGGTTCACAGCCGCGAGCCGGTCCGCTCCGGCCTGGGCCTTGGGGACCCGTCCTGCCGCGTCGGCATCGGTGAAGAGGGTCTGGCGGTGGAGATTGGTGATGTCCACGAGGTCGCGGTCAACCAGCGTGAGCCGGCCCACGCCCGCCCGGGCCAGCAGGTCCGCGCACGGGCAGCCCAGCGCGCCCACGCCGATGATCATGGCGTGGGAAGACGCGAGATTCGCTTGGGCGGTATCATCCCAGAAATCCAGGCGTCGCTGCCTCGCGTATCGGGGATTGGGCGGGCCATGGTCCACGGCCAATGGTATTCAAGCCCATGGGGACAGAGATGACGCGTTGCCATTCGGAGAATGTATTCCCAACCCTCGGGCTCGGCTGGTCCCCGCCCGATCCCATCGCCTGCCGCATAGAGACCCCGCGCCTGCTGATCCGGGCGTACGAGCTGGGCGATGCGCCCGAAATGTTCGAAATAATCCGCGCCTCGAGCGATCACCTGCTCCCGTGGATGCCGTGGTCGACAGGGCATACCTGCGTGGAGTTCACCACCCGCTATGTCGCCGATCAGATCCTTGCGCTGGGGGCGGGTGAAAAGTTCACCGAGATCGGCGTGGGGATCTTTGAGAAGGACACCGGCGACTTCATCGGCGGCACGGGCGTGCACGATGTCCGGCGCGAGACTGCCTCGTGCGAAACGGGGTACTGGGTCCGCCACGACCGGACAGGGCAGGGCTACGCGACCGAGGCGTGCCGGCACATCATCTCGTGGGCGCTGGGCCCGCAGTCCGGCGGCGGGCTTGGCCTGCGACGGGTGCGGATCTACTGCTCGGGGGCCAACGGCGCATCACAGAAGCTGCCAGAGCGGCTGGGGTTGCGGCAGGAGGTCCACCAGCGCGATGATTCGTACATCGAGGGGATCGGCTGCACGGACCGGCTGGGGTGGGGCGTCATGGCCGACGAGTGGGATTGCGGCACGCACGAAATCATTACGCCCGCGAAAGCGTGATCAGCGTGACCTCCGGCGGGACGCCGAAGCGAACGGGCAGCAGCGACATCCCGATGCCCCGCGAGACCAGGACCGGGAAAGCGGGGCCGGCGACCAGCCCGCCGGCGTACTTGGAGCCGTAGTTGCTCGGGACCAGCGGCGTGCCGATCAGCGGGATGCGGACCTGTCCGCCGTGGGTGTGGCCCGAGCACATCAGATCCACCCGCGGTGCATGCGGTCCGGTCAGCGAGGCCAGTTCGGCGGTGTCCGGGTGGTGGGCGAGCACGATCCGGGGCGTGTCGGCATCGATGCCCTTGAACGCGCGGGCCGGATCAACGGTGTCCTCTATCAGGTCGCCCAGCCCGACGATCGCCAGCGATTCGCCGCCGGGGGTGGTCGTGAGCGAGCGCGTGTCCGCATCGATCCAGACGCGGTCGTTGTCGATCATCCGCACACCGGCGTCGTTCAGGGCCCGCGACATCGCAGGCCCGTCACCCCACCAGTCGTGGTTGCCCAGCACCCCCACCGCGCCGATCCCGGCGGCTGCGATCATCGGCCCGCACATCCCGGCGGCCCGCTCGATATCGTCGGTGCCGTCGTGGATGTAGTCGCCGGTGAGCAGCACCAGGTCCGGCTCCATATCCATGATCAGCCCGGCGGCCTGTTCGATGAACGAGTAGGGCATGCGCGGGCCCATGTGCGGATCGGAGAACTGGGCCAGGCGCAGGCCGTCGAGAGAGCGCGGGAGATCGCGGACGGGGATGTTGTGGCGGCGGACGCGGATGGACCAGGGCTCGATCAGCGTGGCGTAGGTGGGCGAGGCGACGGCCGCGACCCCCGCAACCCCGAGCGCGGCGTTGCACATGAATCGTCGCCGGGCCAGATCGGGAGCGGATTCGGGTTCGGCGGGTTCGGGGGAGGGTTCAGAGGAGCGCGGGAGGTCCTGGACGATGCGTTGGCGGATCTTGAGAACGGCCAGCAGCAGGACGGCCCAGACGCCCCATGCCAGCGCGTGGGCGGCGACGATCCCGGCGGGGTGGTCGCGGACGCCGGAGAAACCCAAGGCGTAGAGGGGGACCCAGCCGGGGAGGGCGAGGATGTAGGCGAGGTTGCCCAGCACGCAGGCGGGGCCGCCGATGTGAAGGATCCACTGGGCGATGCCCGCCGCGCTGCCCAGCACCGTCCCGCCCGCCCAGAGAAGCAAGGCGAGGCGATACATGCGGCTGGGTTTGGAGTCGGGCGTGGGCATGGGATCGCGTTTCTACTGCGTGTGGGGGATGCCGGATCAGGGGTGTACAGAAAAAACCCGGAGAAAGTGACTTCTCCGGGTCGTGTATCGGCTGGATGTGGTCGGTTTATCGCGCGAAGTGGGCGAATGCCTTGTTGGCCTCGGCCATGCGGTGGGTCTGCTCGCGGGTGGTCATCGCCTTGCCCTCGTTGCGGGCGGCGTTCCAGAGTTCCTCGGCGAGCTTGATGTGGGTCGGGCGGCCCTTTTCGTTGCGGACCGAGGTGATGATCCAGCGGAAGGCCAGCGACTGCTGACGGTTGGGCTTGACCTGCATGGGCACCTGGTAGTTGGCGCCACCGATCCGCTTGGAGCGGACCTCGACATAGGGCTTCACATTGGCGATGGCGCGGTGGAAGATATCCAGCCCGTCCTTGATGCCCTCGGCCTCTGCCTCGGCGTTGCCCTGGAGGCGACCCTCGATGGCGGCGAGCGCATCGTACACGACGCGCTGGGCCGAGGTCTTGCGACCGTCGAGCATGAGGCAGTTGATGAACTTGGAAAGCACCTTGTCCCCGTACTTGGGATCGGGACGGAGCTGCTCTTCTGAGTGGGTAATACGGCCTGACATCGGAATCTCCTATCGGCTCATCTGCCCCGGATCGGGGCGCTGTTCACCCCGGGATCATCCCCGGGATTACTTGCCAGTAACTTACTTCTAAAAGAAAGCCGCATCGCACACGCGATGCGGCGGACTGTCGATCGGGTGGGTCAGCCCTTGGCCTTCTTGGCGCCGTACTTGGACCGGCCCTGCTTGCGGTCGTCGACGCCGAGCGAGTCGAGCGCGCCGCGGACGATGTGGTAGCGCACACCGGGGAGGTCACGCACGCGTCCGCCGCGGACGAGGACGATGGAGTGCTCCTGGAGGTTGTGGCCCTCGCCGCCGATGTAGGCGGTGACTTCCTTGCCGTTGGAGAGACGCACACGGGCGATCTTCCGCAACGCGGAGTTGGGCTTCTTGGGGGTCGTGGTCTTGACGGTCAGACACACGCCGCGACGCTGGGGGCAGTTGTCGAGGTCGCGGGACTTCGACTTTTCGGTCGGGGTCTTGCGGGGTTTCCGGATGAGCTGATTGATCGTCGGCATGCGTACTATTCCGTTTGTGCAGGGGGCCGTTGTGCGACACGCAACAAGACCCGGACCATCGTCGGTCGGGCAGGAAGTGTAGCACCCGCAACCCGTGAAGCAAGCGGGGAAAACGGAGAAAACCCGTGCATGGACCGAACTGAAGCGTCCTGATTCCGGGTCTAGGATCGCCCCCATGCAAGAGATGCCAGACACGCCTAGAGCCGCCGATCAGCCCCCCACCGCCAACCCCTCCGGCCCGGAGTCCGGTGAGGATATCACCCTCCGCGGCTTCCAGAAGCTGATCCGGGATCGCTATTTCGCCACCGACAACGCCCGCGGGACCGCGGGGACCTTCCTTTATCTGGCCGAGGAGTTCGGCGAGCTGGCAACGGCCCTGGCCAACAACAACCGCCCCAGCCGCCCGGCCACGCCCGAGGAACGGGCGAACCTCGAAGAGGAGTTCGCCGATGTGCTGGCGTGGCTGGCAACGCTGGCCAATATCAACGGCGTGGATCTCGCCGATACGCTGAGCAAATACACCGATCCGGACCGCGTGCAGGGTACCAAGGAATAGGGCCTCAACCGGTGCTGAGCAGCACGACCCCGGCGAGGATGATCAGGACGGCGGCGGCCTTGCGGAGCGTCAGCGGCTCGCCGATGAAAATCGCCCCGAGGATCACGGCGGTCGCCGGGGCGATCGAGAAGGCGATGGGCTTCATCCTGGAGACCTCGCCCATCGAGATCGAGATATAGAACGCGATCATGGCGAATGCGCCGGCGATCACGCCCG
>JBBDKK010000045.1:0-6409 GCA_040879395.1 Phycisphaerales bacterium | reverse complement strand
TGCGCCGATGGCGTCGCGCTGTTGGGTCGAGGCGAGCGAGATACCCGCGAGGAACGCGCCGACCTCCTTGCTGAAGCCGAGCGTGTCGGCGGTCGCCGAGAGGAGGATGGCCCAGGTGATGGCGAAGAGCACGAGCATTTCCTGCGAGCGGGCGATGGAGTTGAGGGCCGGGGGGAGCACCCAGCGCATGAGCACGAACACGAACCCGAGCAGCCCCAGCCCCTTGGCGATTACGATGGTGGATGCCATCAGCAGGCTGGTCTCCTCGTCTCCTCCGCCGCCGAACGCCGTCAGCGCGATGAGGGCCACGATGGCCATAATGTCCTGGACGATGAGGAACCCGACCGCGATGCGGCCGTGGAGCGAGTCGATCTCCTTCTTGTCCGAGAGGAGCTTGACGATGATGATGGTGCTTGAGAATGTGAGCGAGACGGCGACAAAGATGGCGGTGATCAGCTCCATGCCGAGTGCCAGTGCGATGCCGAATCCGATAAGGGAAGTGAAGGCGACCTGGCCCAGCCCCGTGGCCAACGCGACGGGGCCGACGGTGCGGATCATGCCGACATCAAGGCGGAGCCCGACGACAAAGAGCAGCAGCGAGATGCCGATGCTGGCGAAGAGCTCGAACTCGTGCGCATCCTCGATAAGACCGAGGGCGGAGGGACCCACGAGGATCCCGGCGAAGAGGAACGAAATGATCAGCGGCTGCCGGAGCTTGAGCCCGATAGCGGCAAGGACGGCGGCCACGGCCAGCACGCCAGCGACTTCGGCAAATGGTGTCCATTCCATAGAGAGTTCCTGTCCTTCCTCAGCCGATCCGCTGCTGGCGAACGAATATCGGATGATGTTAGACACCCGGTACGATCGTCTGGTGCGAAGGAAATCGGAACTGACAAGAGGCCGATCGGAATGAAAGACTCTTCATACGGCTCGGGTCATGGCAAGACATGGCGGCGCGGGTACGCAGGGAGCTGCGGGCGGACAGTTGATAGAGCTTTGTCGATCAGTCAAAGCATCGAGCGGTTACGAGCATCCGTTACGATAGGCCTCGAGCATGGCGGAAAAATCAAAGAAGTTGTGGACACCATCGCGGTTGAGGTCGGCGAGTGGTCGCTCCCCGGCGAAGAGTTGGATGAACGATGCGATGTCGAAGAAGTTGATCCGGCCGTCGAGGTTGAGATCTGCCGGGCATACCTGAGGGACTCCCCGGTAATACGGGATCCGGTTTCCAGGAGCTTGGGTTCCGACGATATCGGGAACACCGTCAGAGCTGATGTCCAATACATCGAGGCTGCTGAGTTGCGCATCGAAGAGCGAAACCAAGGGCGCAAAGACTCGCGGGGCGGTTTGGTAGGCGATTGTCAGCGAGTTCGTGCGATAGCCGGTGCTGTAGCTGCTGCTGGTGATCAGATCGGGAAGCCCGTTGTTGTCGATGTCGCGGACGATGACTTCGTTGGCCGCCGGGCCTGGGAGGTAGACAGGGGTCGTGGAAATGCCTCCGGCAGAGCCGTAGAGCACCACGATCTCTGAGTTCAGCGCCTGGTCGTTGCAAAGCAACTGGATATCGGTATATCCGTCGTTGTCGAGGTCCGCGGTGTTAAGCCAATAGGGATGTACTTCTTCGTGGTTGTGGATTGGTATCTGGTGCTGAAGGGAGAATATACCACTGCCGTCGTTTGCATAGATCTCGATCCATGTCGATGCTTCATCGCCCGCGATGCTCACCAGGTCGGGGTCACCGTCCTGGTCGTGGTCGAGCGTATCAAGGATCTGGATCGCGGGGAATGGGCATCCGGTGATCTGTACCGGTGTCCCCGGTAAGAAATCGCCGTTGCCCCCGTTGATCCACGGCAGGACGGTGTCGCGGTCATCATCGCTGAAGTAGTCGGACTGACAACGGAGAAGAATATCGGTATCTCCGTCGGAATCGATGTCGGCAATGGCAAACGAGGCGGATCCCGAATTGAACGATGTATCAAAGGTGTCATCCAGAATTTTCGGATCGACCTCAAGGCCTGGGTTGCGCGTGATTCCCCCGTCGCCGACCTCCACATCCAGAAAGACGGCGGGAAAGTAAGCGGAGCTCTGATTGGCGAGTGAGATCAGGTCCAGACCGCCGTTTCCGTCGAAGTCGGCGGGAAGTGTCCGCCAACCTGTGAAGGGGGCGATGAATCGGGTGCGGGGTTGGTGTTCCCAGTACCCTTCCTGGTTGCGATCGATCAGTTTGATGAGGTCGTCCCGGGAGAAGAATATCTCAGGATCGCCGTCCCCGTCCGCGTCGGCATGCATGATATGGGTGAGGTTGCTGCTGATCACGGTGATCGAATCGCGTGGATCCTTCAGGTATTCTTTGTCGAACGGATTCGAGAGCGTCGCCCACACCATCACGCCGTTCGGATCGGGAACTTCCATTCCGAGATCGATGTATCTGCGAGCCGTGGTCGACTGGATCAGGTCTCTGACACCGTCGCCGTTGACATCGAGAAACGCTCTCCCCAGAGGTATATCGCGCTGCTGGGGGATGGGTGAGAGCGGGTCAAAGGCCCCGTCGCCGTAGACAAAGAAAACCTCCGAGATCGTGTGCCGTTCGTGCAGATCCATGGGATCGGTGATCAGCCAAGCCGTCGGCGTGTCTTCGATCGGCAGCACGAGCAGATCGTCGGTCCCATCCCCATCGATATCGCCGTCCGACCTGTATCGGACGGACAAGTGGCCCTCTCCCACGATCGCCTCCGCGTGTGTATCCCCAAAATCGGTGAGCGGCACCAGGTGCGCTTCTCTGGGCGCATCGAAGTCGAAGGGAGCGAGATAGGTTCCCAGCGCGACGCCTTGTGGGCTCTGCGCGATGTATACGATGTCCGTTTGCCCATCGCCGTTGGCGTCCGCGGCGAACGGGATGCGGTCGTTCATAGAGAGGTTTGTGATCTCCGGCTCGACTTCCTGCGGCGGCAGATAGCTCGCCCCGGTGTTTTCTGATAACCATACGGTCCGTGAAGCGATCGTGATGAGGTCATCGTCGCCGTCTGCATCGACATCCGACTCGAAACTGACGGAGGTGCCCAAATGGGGTATGACGCCTATCTCAAGCGGCTCATACTCGTTGCTACCGGCGGTCAGCCAGGCGTCGAACCGGCCTTCACTGGTTTTGATGCAGTAGTCCTGAAGCCCATCATCGTTCAGATCCAACAGCGACATCTGCGCGAAGCTCGCGGTGCCGTCTGAGTTCGGCAAAGCGAGCGCTGGCAGCGGGACAAACGAACCATTCTTGTCGACACAGGCGATGAGGTGCTGGCCCGCATCCGCAAGGAACACAATGTCTTTCACGCCATCATGATTGTGGTCGTGTATGAGCAGGTCATCTATCTGCGTATGGGCCTCCAGCGAGAACCCGTCGATGAACTCTGGGGCGTTCAAGGTGCCGTCGGCGTTGCGGGTGTAGAGCCAGAGCGTCTTTGTCTCATGCGGCCGGAGGGAACCGGGACCGAGGAAAAGAACGAGCAGGTCATCGATCCCATCGTTGTTCAGGTCGCCGATGCGCGTGAGCGTGCCCAACCGATCGACCCACTCAAAGTCTGTCAACTCAGTTATGTCCGCCGGGTAGATCGGGTCGGCGATCGGCACAATCGGGAAAGTCTGGGCGGCAACCGGGAGGGAGGCCACGGCCAACATCACGATGGGAACAGTTTTAAGCGGCATGAATGGCTCCGATAGAAATGAGCAAAGCCCATTAGATCAGAAAATCGGGGGTATTCAACCGCCGATCGAGGATATGAGTGGGAAATCGGAGTTGTTAGCAGCGAAATCACAGACTGAGCGATATCAACCCGTGATCCGCGGCGAGGTCGTGGATTGCCGGATGATCAGCGTTTCGTCCAGCGTCACGGTCCGCGAGGGGATGGGCTCCTCGGACTCCAGGCGGCTCAGGAGCAGTTCGCCGGCGGTCTTGCCCGCGACGGCGGCCGGCAGGGCGATGGTGGTCAAGGGGGGGGTGGCGACCTTGGCGGGGAGTTCGTCGTTGAAGGCCACGATGGACATGTCGCGCGGGACGGAGATGCCCAGGGTGTTGAGCGCCTGGATGATGTACAGGGCGGTGATGTCGTCGTAGGCGATGACGGCCGTGGCGTCGCCCTTCTGCAGGACCATTTGGCAGTAAGAAAGAGCGGAGTGGTCGAAGCGATCGAAGCCGACGACGGGCTTGAGGCCGCGGTGCTTGAGGATGGATTCGTAGGCCTCGCGGCGCTGCTTGACCGAGGTGTGGCGGATGCCGCGGGGGTTGAGGCGCTTGGTGTCGAGGTAGGCGTAGGCGATTTTCGTGTGGCCAAGTTCGAGCAGGTGGTCGATGGCCTGGTCCATGCCGTGGTGCTCGTTGAAGTTGACGGCGTCGCCCCCGGGGCCGGCCAGGCCGTTGATCGAGACATAGGGCATGCTCTGCTCTTCGAGTTCGTTGAGATCCGTGATGTCGCGGACCTGCAGGGCGATGGCCCCGTCGACGCGCCACGAGGGAAGCTCGTGCCCGGAGTAATCGGGGTCGAGGAAGGTGGTGCAGACATGCTTCTCGTTGTCGCGCAGGACGCGGACGGACTCGGAGAGGGCGGTGCGGTTGACACCGTCGGACGCCCAGCCAACCACGGCCACGAGATTCGTCTTCTTGGCGCTGATCGAGCGCACCATCGGGTTGGGGCGGTAGTTGAGCTGCTCGGCGGCGTCCAGCACCCGCTGGCGGACCTCCGGGCGGACGCGGAAGTTGTGGGTGTAGCCGTTGATCACGCGCGAGGCCGTGGATTCGGCCACCCCGGCGCGTTCGGCGACCTTGGCGAGGGTGATACGCTGCGTTTTTCGCTTTTCCATGATGTGCCCGGGGATTATCGGTGCCATTGGGAGGGTGAACAGCCAGCGTGCTCGATGAGGCACGAGTATACGGTTTTTTACCCCAGATAGCGAGGGTTGATTTGGTGATTGTGGGGGAGGGAATGACTTTTCGGAATGGGTGGTTAGAATGGGTGGTTGCCCGCGCGGCAGGAGCGAGAGGAATACCGGGGGTCTACCGAGGATGGCGATGCGGAACCGACTGACTTTGATGCTGAGTGTGCTTTGTGCGATCACATGGGCAACAGGCCCCGCGGCCGCCCAGAACGATGGTCCACCCCCGGCGAATGTCGTTGTGGATGAGGTCCGATTGGAGGAACTGGTCCGGCGCCGATCGGTGACCGGCGAGATCCGCTCGCGGCTGGTCAGCTCGCTCGCATCGCAGGTCGAGGGGTTGTTGGTGAGCGTGGCCTTCGAAGAGGGCGATGAGGTTGATTCGGGTGAGGTGATCGCCCGGCTCGATGATGCGCGGGCTCAGATCGCGGCTGAACGGGCAGAGTCGGATGTGGAGTACGCCAAATCGGTCATCGCTCAGCGGCAGGTCGAGTTCGACAACGCCAGCCGCGACCTTGAGCGGATCGAAGAACTCGAACGGCTGGGTTCCAGCGGCATTTCCCAGCTCGATCAGGCCCGAACACTGGTGGCTTCGCGTGAGGCGCTGCTTTCCCAGGCGCGTGCGGAGCTGGTCACCGCCGAGGGCGACCTCGCCCTGGCCCGGCGGGAACTGGAAGACATGACCATCCGGGCCCCGTTCGACGGACGCGTCGTGGTGAAGATGCGGGAGGTGGGCGAGTGGGTCGGGCTCGGGGATGAAATCGTCACAATCGTTTCGCTCGATCAACTCGAAGCCCGCGTGGATATCCCAGAGGATGTGTATTCCGCGGTGCGGGGCGCGATGGATGGTGGCGAGCCCATCGAGCTTCGGCTGCCGGCGATGCCGGCGGGCGTGGAGATAACAGGACGGATTCTGAGCATCCTGCCCGCTGCCGATTCGCTCAGCCGCCTGTTCCCGGTGCGTATTGCGGTCCACGACCCTGACCGGCGGCTCCGCCCGGGCATGAGTCTCAACGCGATGGTGCCCACTGGGTCCCGAGAGGACTACATCACCGTGAGCAAGGACGCGATCGTCCGCACACCCACCGGCGAGGTCGTGTATTTCGTCAGCGACGGCGTGTCGGCGGTGGCCCCGGTGGAGCGGATCTTCGCGGTGGGCGATCGCATGGCGGTCCGCAGTCCGATGCTCCAAGATGGGATGAGCGTCGTGGTCAGCGGCAACGAGCGGCTGTTTCCGGGTCAGCCGCTGAATATCCAGCAGGCGCGCGGTGCCGGGGACAATGCCGGGTCTGCGGGGTCCGGGGGCGGGTCGGTCGATGGTGGTGGTTCGGGTTCGAACGCGTCGGCCCCGGGCGGAGGTGAGTGATGGATATTGTCCGCTGGTGTATCTCCCGCCCCGTGACCGTGGCGGTCGGTGTGTTCCTTGTCCTGATGTTCGGCATCATCGGCGCCGGGGGACTGGCCGGGACGGCGCGCTCTCAGCTCCACC
>JBBDKK010000044.1:0-6414 GCA_040879395.1 Phycisphaerales bacterium | reverse complement strand
CAACGAGATAAGACACGACAGGTGTGAATGGGCACTGAACAGGAGATGAATTGCGGCTTATCCCCTCAGAACATCGATTTGGCGACGCTTCGGGTTGGAATACCCGCTCCGGGCGGTAAGATTGCCCCTCCACCCGAAACAGTTACGCCCCGCACAAGGACCATCCCCACATGCCATTCCCAGAAAAGTTCACATGGGGGGTCGCTTCCGCGGCGTATCAGGTCGAGGGCGCAGCCGATCAGGACGGGCGGGGCCCGAGCGTATGGGATGAGTTCTGCGACACGCCGGGCAAAATCTTCGAGGGCCATACGGGCAAGGTCGCCTGCGACTCCTATCACCGGATCGACGAGGACACCGACCTCATCGCCAACCTCGGGGCCAACGGCTACCGCCTGTCCATCTCTTGGTCCCGCCTCTTCCCCAGCGGCCTCGGCGAGCCCAACGAGGCCGGCTTCGCCTACTACGACCGCCTCATCGACACGCTGCTCGCCAAAGGCATCGAGCCGTGGGTCACCCTCTACCACTGGGACCTGCCCCTGGACCTCCACAACAAGGGCGGCTGGCTGGACAAACACAGCCCGGAATGGTTCGAGGCCTACACCCGGGCCGTGGTGGACCGCTACTCGGACCGCGTGACCCACTGGTTCACCCTCAACGAGCCCGCGATTTTCCTCGGCTTGGGCTACAACGAGGGCACCCACGCGCCGGGCCTCAAGCTGCCCCGCAAAGATGTGCTCCTGGCCACCCACCACGCCCTGCTCGCCCACGGTCGTGCGGTCAAGGTGATCCGGGCCCACGCCAAAAAGCCCCCCACCGTGGGCTTCGCCCCCGTCGGCAACCTCCACACCCCTGCCACCGATTCGCCCGCCGACATCGAGGCCGCACGCCGGGCCACCTTCGAGATCCCCGAAAAAGGGTGGACCTACAACTACAGCTGGTACTGCGATCCGGTCATGCTGGGCAATTATCCCGAGCAGGGCCTGCGGCTCTTTGGTGCCGACGCCCCCAAGTTCACCGATGCGGACCTGGAACTGATGCATCAGCCGCTGGATGTCTTCGGCGTCAACATCTACAGCGCGGGCGTGGTCAAGGCAAACGAAAACGGCGATCCTGAGCCCGTGGCCGGTCACCGGGGCTACCCGATGACCATGTTCCGCTGGTCGGTGAATCCCTGCTCACTGTACTACGGCCCCAAGTTCCTTCAGGAACGCTACAAGCTGCCCATCGTCATCACCGAGAACGGCCTGGCCTCCATGGACTGGGTCCATGCGGACGGGCAGGTCCACGACCCGGGCCGGATCGACTACCTCACCCGCTACCTGCATCAGCTCCGCCGCGCCTGCGATGAGGGCGTGGATGTGCGTGGCTATTTCCAGTGGTCCATCATGGACAACTTCGAGTGGGCCGAGGGATACGCCCTGCGTTTCGGTCTGGTCTATGTGGATTATCGGACGCTCCAGCGGATCCCCAAGGACTCATACCATTGGTATGCGGATGTGATCTCCTCCAATGGCAAACAGATTCCTATCGAAATCTCCCCGCTCGCGTAACAGTCTCAGGGTTTGATCGCCAATATCGAAAAACATCGCGGATTCCACGGGTTTTCATCTCGCTTCGTGGCGAAATTTCTGTATCATCATGTAACAGTTACATTTCACCCCACGATCACATCGAGAGACCAGACCAAACCACAGGAGAGATTCCCATGCGACTCGTAACACTTGTCACTGCAGTCATCGCCACCGCGGCGTGCTCAGCCACCGCCCAGAACCTCATGCAGAACGGGAGCTTCGAGACCCCCGGCCCCGGCTTCACTGAGTTCCTCGGCTGGGAGAACTACGGCAATGTCTTCACCGCCGACATCGGCGAGGTGAACCCCCAGGATGGCGACTATACCGCCAAGATGTTCGGCGCAAGCAGCGGCGCCCAGAGCGACCAGGTGCTCCTCCAGACCGTCGAGGGCATCCAGGCCGGCGAACTCTACACCCTCTCGGCCTACGCCCAGAACCGCTCGACCGACCCCCTAGGCAACGAGAATGTCCTGCTGATCCAGATGAACTTCTTGGATGCCAGCGACAACTCACTGGAGATTGTTGAAGTCGACGCCATCGACCCCGCCGGCGACCCGTTCGACACCTGGATCCAGTCCTCGGTCAGCGGCATCGCGCCCGCCGGCACCACCCAGATCGTGGTCGCCGTGCTGCACATCCAGCTTGGTGCCGACCAGGGCTTCCCCACGCAGGGCGGCGGCGCATCCTTCTGGGACAATGTCACCCTTGAAGGCGGCGATGCACCCTGCTCCAACCCCGCCGACTTCAACGGCGACGGCGTGCTCAACTTCTTCGATATCTCCGGATTCCTCCAGGCCTTCAACCAGGGCTGCTAAAACCCCAGCCATGCAATGAACCCTCATGGTTCACTTCCTTGGCACACGGCTGCGCGGCCGTGTGCCATTTTTAATTGCCTTGGTCATGTGTGATGAGGACCGGCCGCCCGGGACGGGTCAGCCCTTGACCGCGCCGCTGGTCAGCCCGGAGATGAACTGCTTCTGCAGCAGCATGAACAGGGCCGCCACCGGGGCCACCGACACCACCGTGGCGGCCATCAGCAGCCCGTAGTCCGTGCGGTATACGCCCCGCAGCTGGGCGATGGCCACCGACAGCGGCTGCTTGTCCGCGCTCTGCAGGACGATCTGGGGAAGGATGAAGTTGTTCCACATCGCCAGGAAGGTGATGAGCATGAACGCACCGATCATGGGCCGGACCAGCGGCAGCACGATCAGGAAGAAGATCGAGTATTCCGAGCAGCCGTCGATCCGGGCCGCCTCGAGCAGTTCATCGGGGACGGACTGCATGATCGACTGGCGGAAGAGGAACACGCCGAAGGCCGGGGCGAGCATCGGCAGCAGCAGCCCCCACACCGTATCGAGCAGATGCAGGTCGTAGAGCAGCTCGTAGCTGGGCGCGATCAGCAGCGTGGGCGGGATGATCAACGCCCCGAGCATGACCAGCGTCATCATCGTGCGTCCGCGGAAACGGTGCTTGGCCAGCACATAGCCCGTGGCGGCGCAGATGAGCGTGGCGAAGAGCGCAGTTGTGGCCGAATAGAAGATCGAGTTGACCAGCGCCCCCCCGAACCCAAGTTCAAAGAGGTTGCCGTAGTTGTCCAGCGTGAGCTTGTCCCACCCCACCCCCAAAAATCCGTCGCCGGGGGGAAAGAACATCCCGCTAAAGAAGTCCTCCTGCGACTTGAGCGAAGCCACCAGCAGCCACGCGTACGGCGTGAGCACCACCACGGCCAGCACGATCAGCACGGCGTGGAGCGCCAGTTTCTGTGCCCGATCCGTCGCGGCGCTCATCGCAGGGCCTCCTCACGCCGGACGATGCGGATCTGGATCATCGCCAGCCCGATGAGCATGAACGCCAGGGCCCAGCCGATCGCGCTGGCGTACCCCAGATCGCCCAGATCGAAGCCGTTCTGATACAGATACATGACAATGGTCAGTCCCTGGTTGTTGGGCCCCCCGCTGCCGTCGAGCAGCACATATGGAAGCTCGAAGAGCTGCAGCGAGCCGATCATCGAGAGCAGCACCACGAAGGTCGCCACCGGCTTGACAGCAGGGATAATCACATGCCGCAGCTTGTTCAGCGGCCCGGCCCCGTCGATCTCGGCCGCCTCGATGAGACTCCGATCGACATTCTGCAGGGCCGCCAGGAAATAGATCATGTTGAATCCCACATACAGCCACAGCGAGATCAGGATCAGCGTGGCCATCACATGCGATTGGAGCCAGTCGATCTCCAGCAGCTCCGGGTTCCCCGTCACGCGTGCCAGCACCCGGTTGACAAGCCCGGCACGCTTCTCGAAGGCCAGGGCCCCCAGGATCGAGACGAAGACCAGGCCCATGAGCTGGGGGCTGAAGAAGATCAGGCGGTAGAGCGACCGGGCTCGGAGCTTGCTGGAGTTGAGCGCCAGGGCCAGCCCGAAGGCCAGTGGGAGCTGGATGAAGAGCGAGCCCATCGCATATATAAAGGTATTGCGGATCGACTTCCAGAACATCGGATCGTCGGCCAGCAGGCGGAAGTTTCCCAGCCCCACATAGGTCCGCGTGCCCGGGCCATAGGTCTGGTTGGCCGCCAGGAACGCCGACTGGATCAGCGGGTACACCATGAACACGGCGAAGAGCACCAAAAACGGCGAAAGCATCACCCAGGAGAACACCACCCGCTGCTGATCGCTGTTCCGCGCGCCCATGGTTTACTCCACCTCCGAGACGCCGGAGAACGCGTTGCGGGCCATCTGCCGCACGATGCTCCGCTGGGTGGCGGCGAGCAGTTCCTTGGCCCGGGGCCGCAGCCCGTCCGCCGAATACACGCCCTGATCCTGCCCCCAGCGGGCCAGATTGACCGCCGCATCGCGAAGCTCAAGCACCGCCGTCAGGTTGTAGGGCGAGGAAGTCCGCGCGGGGATCTCCGGGGCCAGGTCGATGTACATCCGCCCCTTGCGCTGGCCCATAAAGAAAGGATCGGGCTCGTCGTAGACCGGATCGTCCCACAGCGACCGCACCGGCGAGATGATGTCCACCTGGCGGTATAGGTCCCGGGCGATCTCCGGGGAGGTGTAGAGCAGCTTTGCGTATTCCCACGCCTTCTCGAACTGGTCGGATTCCTTGGGGAAGCCCAGCATGGTCCCGCCGCGGACGCTGGTCCGCAGCCCCCCCGGCTCGAAGGCTGGCAGGGGCATGAGCTTCATCTTCCCGGCGATCTGGGGCACATGCATCTTCCAGATCGAGCACATCCAGTCCGGGGCCATGTACCCGATGGCCACGGCGTCGATCCGCGCCTGGTGCCCGGCCGCGCTGAACTCGTCGATGTCCGTCACCACCCGCTCCGGGCCCACGGACCACGAGATCATCTCCGCCAGCACCCACGCGTTGCGATCCGAATCGATCGTCGGCAGGCCCTCGGGATCGAAGAGTTCGCCACCGCCCTGGAGCAGCAGCGTCTCGACCATGTCCGGCTGGGTGTACCAGAAAGCCATCGGATAATGGTCGGGCCGGCCGTCGCCGTCCTCGTCTTCCATAAGCGGGCGCAGCAGTTCGAAGTATTCCGCCCAGGTCTGGGCCCGGGTGACATCAATCCCGGCGGCCTCGGTGATATCCGCGCGATACGCCAGCATCACCGGGTGCACATCGTGCGGCAGCCCGAAGACCCGCCCGTCCACGCTCCACGGGCTCAGCGAGGGCGGGTTGAACTGTTCCAGCAGCCCCTCCTCCCGCAGCCGATCCGTCAGATCCCGGAAACCGATGGCCTCGGTCGGCCCCATGAACGCCTGCCCCACCGCCGCCCGCTCGACCTCGATCAGGTCCGCCGTGGGCAGCCCGCCGAAGAAACCGCTCATCATGCGGCTGCGGATCGCGGCGATACTCAGCAGCGACAGGTCCAGATTCACCTCGCTGGTGCGCTCGTACTCCTGGATCATCGGCACATACATCGCCCGGTGCTCGGGCGAGAAGACCCACATCTCCAGTTCCCGCGATTCTTCCTGATCCCTGGCAAGCAGCATCAGCCCGCTGAGCACAAACAGAGCCGCGATCACCCACACGCCGGTGGACAGGCTCCGGATCGAGAGCAGGGTGATACCGATCGCACGCATGGTGGGGAGGTCCGCAGCGGGGGGGTTGAGGGGTCGCAGAGAGAAGAAAAAACGGCGTGTCGGGTCTTCCGATCCGGACGCCGGAGAGGTCGTGAATGCGGTGTGTCAGACCGTGCGGATGATCTCTCCGCTGCTGCTCAGACGGACAGGCGTGATCGAGGCGAACGAGGTGGTTTCGAGCACCTCAAAGCTTGTGGGCCGCACCTCGCGGTAGACCTCTGGCTGCTCGTCGTGGGCGGCCCGGGTGATCCAGCGCGCGGCTTCCACACCCAGCGCCACCGCGTCCTGGCAGACGGCGGTGTAACGCGGGAAGGTCTGGTATCGGGTGACCGAATCGTCGAAACCAACGATCGAAAGATCCCGGGGCACCTTGATGCCCAGACGCAGGCACTTGTGGATGGCCCCGATGGTGGACATGGGGTTGGTGAAATAGATCGCCGTCGGCGGGTTCTCGGCCTCGAGCAGGCGGGTGAGCATGATCTCGCCGCCGCCGGTGTTGGCCTCGGCGCGGACGGTCAGGGATTCATCCATCGGGATGCCGGCGGCCTTGAGCGCATCGCGGTAGCCCGCCTCGCGGTCGAGGTGATCGGTATCGATCATGTTGTGCATCGCCAGGCCGATCCGCTTGTGCCCCAGCCCCAGCAGGTGCTCGATCGCCTTCTTGGAGGTGTCGTAGGAGATCGAATCGATGTAGTTGACATTGGGATCGTCGGAGCGGTCGGCGACCAACAGGATGGGGAACTTCTCCGAGGAGATCTT
>JBBDKK010000043.1:0-6445 GCA_040879395.1 Phycisphaerales bacterium | reverse complement strand
GGCATCTCCATCCTCCACTCCTCGTATCTCCACACCAAGACCCCCTGCGAGGTCATTCTCAAAATCCCCGGCGGTCAGCCCCAGACCGTCGCCGGCAAGATCATCCGCTGCGAGCACATCCAGGGCCGGGTCCACGAGATCGGCATCAAGTTCACCAAGCAAATTTCCACCAAGGACCTGCTCGGACTGGACCCCCTCAACGAGGCTTATTCCCTCGAACGGGTGGAACCGTCCCGCCTCCACGGCTCGGTCCTGATCGTCACCGCCTCGGACTTCGATCGCGAGTTGCTGCTGATGTTCCTTGAGGACACCAATCTGGCGGTCAACACCGCGGACAGCATCGAAAACGCGGTTGCGCGTGCCCAGAAGGGCTGTGATCTGATCATCTCCGATTACTACCTTGGCGGTGAAACCGGCCCGGACCTGATCCGCGCTCTCCAAGCGGCCGGCTCAGACATGCCCGTGGTCGTGCTCATTCCCGATAAAACCGAGAAGGTGCTCGACGAAATCCGCGAAGCACGGGCCGCGGGGGTGCTTTCCAAGCCAACCACCAAGGACCGCCTGCTCCAGGCGCTGGGGGAGTTCCTCCATGCCGATGGCGACGGCGGCCCGCTCTATTCCTCGCTCGCCAGCAACGACTCGGCCTACCCCCTTCTGTGCAAGTTCCTCACCGACATCCCCCGCATGGCCCTTACCCTTGAACAGGCGGTCCGGGACAACGATGCGGCCGCATGCTCCAAAATCATCCGCACGCTCTCGGGCACCGCCTCGCCGCTGGGGTTCCCCTCGGTTTCGACGCTGGCCTTGGCCGCGGACCGCAAACTCACCGACGGCACCCTCAAGGGGGCATCGCCCGAGATCCGGGCCCTGATTCTGGCCTGCCGGCGGATGAAGGCCAAGCCCGCGGCCTGAATCGTCATAATGGCGGATGGGTTGAAACTTGGACGAGTTGTCCGACTTTGCTCAAACCCAACGCCGTACGGGTCGATCATCAGAAAACTGTGGGATTCTGAACCGTCTGTGGGGTCAACGATATGAGCACGGGAAAGCGGGGACAGCCCGAACGCTCCAGGCGGAACACGCTGGGTATGGACAATAATGTCTATAACCAGCTCCTCAAGAAGCTCAACTCCCCCTCGATCCTGACGGGCACGGGCGTTGGCAAGCCCAAGAGCAAGGCCAAGGTGGCTCGCAAGTACACCCGGCTGGAATACAACGATCCCTACCTCGAACTCTACCTGGAGACGATCGATCGGTCCACGCGCACCATCACCGTCGCCTCGCGCAATATCTCACGGGGCGGGATGTCCGTGCTCCATTCCAGCTTCGTATACACCGGGACATTCGCCACCGCCAAGCTCGAACGGATCGACGGCACCACCCATGCGGTGAGCGGCAAGGTGGTCCGCTGCGAGCACCGCGGGGGCGTTGTGCACGAGATCGGCATCAAGTTCGACCGCGAGATCATCGTGCAGGAGTTCGTCCGCCCGGACATCAACGACGCCGTGCGGTCACTTGAATCCGTCCAGCCAGAGCGACTGGCGGGCAAGCTGCTGATCGTGGGCGACGATCCGATCGTCATGCCTCTTTTCCGCGAGTATCTCCTCTGCACCAGCATCAACTACGGCTTTGTCGATACCGCCGACGAAGCGCTGGACAAGGACCTGCAGCAGCACGACCTGATCTTCAGCTGCATGGACGCGGGCACCATGAGCGGGCCCGAGTTCGCCACCTACCTCCGTGAGGTGGGCTACAACAAACCCGTCATACTCGCCGGCCGCGCCGACGACGAGTTCACCCGCAACCAGATCCGGCTCTCCTCCGCCGATATGTTCGTGCCAACGCCGCTCGATGAGGGGGACCTTCTGTGCGCCCTGGGCGAGTATCTCCTGGCCGAATGGACGGAATCCGCTCTGGCCAATGTCCGCTCCCGCATCAACCCCGAGACCATCGAGAGTCTCCGCCAGGAGCTGGCCAAGCTGGGGATCGTGCTCGATCAGCAGATCCGCACCAACGACGCGGTCAAAATCTACGCCACCTGCAGCAAGATCCGCTCCATCGCCCCGCTGCTGGGCATGAAACTGCTTCGCGACCTCACCCTCAAGGTCGGCGAAGAAATCGCCCACACCGGCGACCACCAGGTCCATGCCGAGATCCTCGGGGACATCAAGCTGATGTGCTCAAGCGTCAATCGTGCCGCCTGAGCATCACCCGATAGCCGAATCGGCATCATTGCCCCCCTTGCCTCCAGCCGGGCCCGGTGAACGCCGATACCAAGGGTATATCCGAGCAACGCGAAATACTTATCGGAACCCCCCGTGAACCAGCCAAACAGCCAGCACATCAGGAATGGCGTCTCACGCCTGCGCCGGCTCGCGCTGCTCAGCGCGGTCTGTATCCTGATACTCAACGCGTGGATGGCCTTCCGCATCACCTCGGTTCTCGATCATGGCTCCGCCACCATGATCAATATCTCCGGATCGCAACGAACCTATTCTCAGCGCATCCGATCGGATGCCTTCGAGATCGAAACAGCTGTGCGTTACGGTCAGTGGGACAAGCTCGAACCCCTGTACGAGGACCTGAAACAGACGACCGAACACTTCAGCGTTGCCCACCAGCAACTATTCACACACCGCTCGCCGGGAGAACTCTTCGGCGACGCCACGATCCACGAAGCGGACCTGGTCGCTTCGATTCAGGTCCCTGCGCAGCAGATGATCAGCGGCTCAAAGGAACTGCAAAAACTCACCGACAACGCCATCCGCCGCGCGCCGTATATCGACGAACTGACGATCAACCGCATCCTCGCGGTCAAGGATGAAATCACCCAGGCCCATTCCGCTTATATGCCCCGGATGGAGACCATCGTCGACCTCTTCGAGCAGGCATCGCGCGATGAGATCAGCGCCAGCGTGCGCCACGCACGACTGGCGATGGTGGTGCTCCTGGTCCTGCTGACCGCCACGATCCTGTTCATTATCGAACCCACCATCCTCATTATCCGCCGCCAGCTGCGGGACCTGGACCGCGCAACACGCCACGCCCGGCGTGCCGACGCCGTCCGCTGGCGGCTGCTCACCAACATGGGCCACGAGTTCCGCACGCCGATGAACGCGGTCATGGGTTTCGCCGAGCTGCTCCGCGAAGACAACCTCTCCGCCGCGGAACGCGCCCGCCTGGGTCAGTCCATCTATGAATCGAGCAAGCAGCTTACCCACATGATCGAGACCATGCTCGACATCTCGGCCATCGAATCCGGGCAGCTCCGAATCGTGCCAACCCGCTGCGATCTGCACAGGCTTCTTGAGGGTGTCAAGAAAAACGCACAATCGTTTGCGGACGAGAAAGAACTCGATCTCGGCTTCGTGATCGACGAATCCTGCCCGCGTTACATCAATACCGATACCAAGCGGCTCGGCCAGATCCTCGAAAAGCTCACCGACAACGCCGTCAAGTTCACCGAGTCCGGACGGATCGACTTCTCCGCACGCTTTATCGCCCAGCCCGCCCCGGGGGTGCTGTAAATCATAGTGAGCGACACCGGCATCGGTGTCGGCCACGAGTACCTCGACAGCATCTTCGATCCCTTCAAGCAGGCCGAGGACGATCTGACACGCAAGTTTGGCGGCGCGGGGCTCGGCCTCACCATCGCCCGCGACCTGGCGCGGGCACTGGGCGGAGATATCACCGTCCGCTCAAACCCCGGCAAGGGCTCGACCTTCACCCTCACCATCGTCCCCGCCCTCTCCGAGGAGACTTTGCCCGGCGAGGAGCCCGCGAAGGCGGATACCCCCGACCCTGACCCACTGCGGGACCGACGGATCCTCATCGTCGACGATGCCAAGGACAACCGCGTGCTGCTCCAGCACATCTTCAAGAACACCGGTGCCCGGATCGACTTCGCCCATGACGGGCAGGAGGCGCTCCAGGCCGTTCGAGATATCGAAAGCGGGGGAGGTCACTTCGATCTCATCCTCATGGATATGCAGATGCCCGTGCTCGACGGCTACACCGCCACAGCAACCATTCGGGAGATGGGCGTCAACACCCCCATCATCGCCCTCACGGCCCACGCGCTCGACGGCGACCGGGAGCACTGCCTCACCGCCGGATGCGATGAATACATCAGCAAGCCCGTCAACCGGGCCCAGCTCCTGGACATCTGCAACCGGCTGTTGCAGCCCCAAAGGCCCCAGCGGCAGGCGGCTTGAACACCGACCTCGGCAGACAGCGGGCATAAAAAAAGGCGGCCTTTGAGACCGCCGGGGTTCCGTGATATCGCGGAATGCTTCGCGTGGCAAGGGTGACCGACGGGACTCGAACCCGCGACTTCCTGGACCACAACCAGGTGCTCTACCAACTGAGCTACGGCCACCATCCATCGGACAAGGACTTTCGTTCTGTCCGGATTCAGAATATAGCACGGATACGGTCCCAAAGTCAGCCCCCACGACCCGGGAATCTCAACATTCCACACGAACCGGTCTACGATTCCCACCTGACATACAGGCGCGGAATCCGCGGTTCTGTGACCGGCTGCCCGTTTTTTCGCACCATCAAATATCCCCGGCTCGAACCCCGGGGACCAAGGATCAAGGAACCCGGCATGAGCACCGTCACCAATCAGCTGAACCTGGCTCCCGAACGCGTTCTTTCCAACCTCAGTCCCGCCGAACTCATGGAGCGGGTGATCAAGAACGGCGAGGGCATCCTCGCCGCCAACGGATGCGTCGCCGTCAACACCGGTGACCGCACCGGACGCTCCCCGAAAGACAAGTACCTCGTCGACCACCCCGACAGCCACGACAACATCGACTGGGGCAAGGTCAACCAGCCCATCACCGAGGCCCAGTTCGACACCGCCCTCGACATCGCCACCAAATACATCAACACACAGGACGACATCTTCGTCTTCGAGGGATTCACCGGCGCCGACATCAAGCACCGCCTCGGCGTCAAGGTCATCACCACCCTCGCCTGGCACTCCCTCTTCGCTCAGACACTCTTCATCAAGCCCGGATCAAAGTCAGACGCAGGCGACGGCTCGTGGAACCACGACTGGACCATCATCAACGCCGGCGTCCACAGACTCACCAAAGAAGAACAGGAAGCACTCGGACACGAGGGCGAAACCTACATCGCCCAATCACTCGAACGCAAAACCGTCATCATCATCGGGACAGAGTACGCCGGCGAAATGAAGAAGGGCCTCTTCTACGCCATGAACTACGACATGCCCGAAGTCGGCGTCTTCCCAATGCACTGCTCCGCGAACATCGCCAAGGGCGACTCAAACAATGTCGCACTCTTCTTCGGCCTCTCCGGAACCGGCAAAACCACACTCTCAGCAGACGAAAACCGCGCACTCATCGGCGACGACGAGCACGGATGGGGACCCGACGGCATCTTCAACTTCGAGGGCGGGTGCTACGCCAAAGTGATCGGACTCACACGCGAAAAAGAACCACAGATCTGGGACGCAATCCGCTTCGGCTCCGTACTCGAAAACACCGTCATCGATCCAAAGACACGCACGCCGGACTACGACGACACATCAATAACACAGAACACACGCGTCACATACCCCGTCGTCTACATCCCCGGCGCACAGATCCCATCCGTCGGCACACACCCAAACAATGTCATCTTCCTCACCGCCGACGCCTTCGGCGTCCTCCCACCCATATCAAAGCTCACACCAGAGCAGGCGATGTACTACTTCATCAACGGCTACACCTCAAAGATCGCCGGAACAGAGGCCGGCGTCACCGAGCCGGTACCCAACTTCTCACCATGCTTCGGCGGCCCGTTCATGCCACGCAGACCCGCCGAGTACGCCCAGATGCTCGCTGAACGCATCAAACAGCACAACGCACATGTATGGCTCATCAACACCGGCTGGTCCGGAGGTGCCGCAGGCAAGGGCGGACACCGATTCTCCCTCCCCTACACCCGCGACATGGTCTCCGCCATACACAACGGCGTACTCGAAGACACCCAGACCATCGAGCATCCGGTCTTCGGACTCAAAATGCCCACCAAAGTCCCCGGCGTCCCCGACGAAGTCCTCAACCCCCGCAACACCTGGACCGACAAGAACGCATACGACGCCCAGTGCCAAAAACTCGCCAAACTCTTCCGCGAGAACGACGCCAAATACGACCTCCCCGACGAAATCCGCTCCGGCGGCCCCAAGGCCTGACCCGACACTGCATTAGAACACCAAGCCGCGCCTCCTGGTGCGGTTTTTTATTTTCCCTCACCTCAGTTCCAACGAGATTAGAGTTACACTACACGCAGCGAAGGAGACCGCATATGGGCGCATGGGGATACAACAGCTTCGAGAATGACACGGCACTGGATTGGGTCCTGGACCTTGAGCCCGCGGCCGCTCCGTTTGACTACCCAATGTCCGCGATCGACACGCTACTCGAGTCAGATT
>JBBDKK010000042.1:0-6521 GCA_040879395.1 Phycisphaerales bacterium | reverse complement strand
TCGGATCGTCGGGGCAGTTCTCGATATCGTACCAATAATCGGTATGCTCGACGATTTCATGGTAAATTATGGGGTGCTCCGCGGAGCCGCGGGTGCAATCTTCGCAGGTATCCTCGTTCTCGCCCCACTGCCAGTAGCGGTGCTCCTCGGTGCGGGAGTACTCGCAGCGCAACCGGCCATCGCCGAGCAGGGTCTGCATGATGATCCAAGGCCCCGGGATCATCTCGCCCTCCGCACGCACACAAATGCATTCGCCGCAAGAGGATGTGGTCGAACGCAGACAGTTGAGCAGTTGCTTGGTCTGCTGATTCATGTTCATGCCCGAACCGGCCGTCCCGTTCACCAGCAGCCCGGACATCCCCGGGGCCACCGGGTAACCGATATCCGCCAGCAGGTTGACCATCAGGTCAGGATCTTCCAGCGAGCCCGTGGGCTCCGTCATGGGATCGCCCTCGATAAAGCCCTTCACGACCGGGCCGTCCACCCCGCCGTCCACATCGAGATTCAGCGCGTTGTCCGATGCGAGAAACTCGCGAAAGAACATGAACTCAAGCGAATCCGGGCTCGCCCCGGCCGCGGCCAGTACGGCCGCCTTCTCGCTGATGGCCACGGGCTCGAACGCCCAGACGCCCCACTCGTCGTTGGGCAGGGCCTCGAACCACAGCCGCCGGATATTGCCGACTTCCACTTCCACGATCGGAATCCCCCAGAAGCCCATGACCGCGTCGGTGGTGTCCTTGATCTCGATGAGGTACCAACCCCCGACCGAGTAGGCCATATGTTCGGGTTCGAGTGCCTGGGCCTTTGCCTGGGAATGCCCAAGGCAGGTGATCATGAGCAGCGTACATACGGTCAGCAGTGTGCGAAAAGTCCCCGGCATATCTCGTGTCTCCAATCAGCGTCATCGCTGGAGACCAAAATCCCATAATTCGGGTGTCTGTCAAGAGAGAACTTTTTAACTGCGCAATATTTGCCGAAAATGAACAAAATCCGGACATAAGCCCGGATCTTGTACACTGTTGACCAAAATGGAACTTATATCGGGCTGCTCAGGAAACAAGCTCGCGGCTGTTCTCGTGCAGCGCATCCTTGAGATGCTGCGAGGGCTTGAACGAGCAGGTCGTGCTCTCGCCGATCTGGATGGGCTGCTTGGTCGCCGGGTTCATGCCCACACGGGCCGACCGCTGCTTCTTGGTGAAGGTGCCGAACCCGCTGATCGCGACCTTCTCCTCGGTTTTGAGGCCGTCGGAGATCGCGTTGATCACCGCTTCGATCACCTTGCCCGCTTCGGACTTCGAGCTTTCAAGCTCCGAAGCCACGGCTTCGATCAGGTCTGACTTGTTCATTGCGAGGGCCTCCATGCTGCGAACTTGGGTAAATGAGGGATTCTGGAAAGGTTTACCGCCGGTGTCTTCATAACAGCATCCGGCTCACAAACAACCATCGGCCCCGACCCCACACATGCTTGAATTTCCCCAAGCCGACCCGCCTTTCCGGGGTTCACCGATGCCCGCTGCCGGAGCCGCTGTGCATCAGGAACTATCATGAACCATGTCCAGCCCGTCAGTAGTCATCGCTGAACCCCTCGCCCCCCAGCCGGTGGCGTGGCTCGCTGGCCACGCGCGGCTGATCCACGCCCAGGGCGGCGACCGCGAAGCACTCAAGTCCCACCTCGCCGACGCCCAGGGCCTGATTGTCCGAACCTATACCATCGTTGATGACGAGCTGCTCGACCACGCCCCCAACCTCAAGGTCGTCGCCCGGGCCGGGGCGGGCCTGGACAACATCGATCTCGATGCTTGCCGGCGCCGGGGAATCCCCGTCGTCCACACACCCGAATCCAACACCCGCGCCGTGGCCGAGTATGTCATCGAGATGATACTGACGACCCTGCGCCCCATCGCCGCGATGAATGAACCCGTGAGCGACCGGCAATGGCATGCGCTGCGGGAGGCCTCCATCAGCCAGCGCTCGTGCGTGGGGGCCCGACTGGGCATCATCGGGCTGGGCAAGATCGGCTCGCGCGTGGCAGGCATCGGCCACGCGCTGGGCATGGAGGTCCTGTACAACGATGTCCTGCCCATCGAACCCGCCGACCGCATGGGCGCGATGCCCTCAACGCTCCACGACCTGGCCCGCACATGCGAGGTCATCAGCATCCATGTCGACGGCTCGGAATCAAATCGGCATTTGGTCGACGAGAGCGTGTTCTCCATGCTCCGCGACGATGTCGTCCTCATCAACGCCGCACGCGGCTTCGTGATCGACCCCGCCGCCGCCGCCGCCTTCGCCGCCGCGCATCGCGATGCCCGGCTCATCCTCGATGTCCACGACCCCGAGCCCATCGCCGCCGATTCGCCCCTGCCGTCCATGCCCAATGTGATCTGCACGCCCCATATCGGCGCGGGTACCCGGGCCGCCAAGGAGCAGATGAGCTGGGTGGTGCGCGATGTCGTCCGCGTGCTCAACGGCGAGCCGCCACATCATGCGGCCGACTGGTGATGCATAACGAGCCGTGACCGTGAGGCGCGGTGTCCTTCGCGTTCACGGAACATCAACTCACTCCGGCACCCATTCCGGTGCCATGGTGCCGGCGAAGCCGGGGCCATGACCAAGTTGCATATCTCAAACCAAGGGCTCCATGCGCGGCTCGTTGTGACAGATTCTCACTCCCCCACCGCCCACCCGTGCTCGATGCGCCCGTCCGCACGGATCCTTGCCCACACCCCGCCCCGCGCGGCCGTCGTGTACCACGCCCGACCCGGGCGCACACCGTCCCACCGCTCATCATCCAGCCGCGATGCCCCCGTGGATTGCAGCACCACCGCCGGGTCCACGCCCGCGACCCAGCCGTAGGCCCGATCCCGTGCGCTGCCGTGGTGCGGGAGTTCGAGCACATCGGCCCGCAGGTCCGGGTGCATGTCGCTGATGATCTCCATCGCCGGGCCCTCGATATCCCCGGTCAGCAGGACGCTCGGACGCCTGTCGCCGATGCGTGTTACCCGCGCCACCAGCGAAGTATCGTTGTCGTCCAGGCCCACCGTCCGCGCCGGATCGGGCCAGAGGATCTCCAGCCGCGCACCGCCGATCTCCAGCGTATCGCCCATCGCGATCGTGCGGATCTGGATTCCCCGCTCACTCAGGGCCCCGGCGATGCGCTCCCACCCCGGCGAAGGATCGTCCATGAGCCGCGGGGTGATCCACACACGCTCCAGCCCCGTCCGCTCCGCCAGTTCGACCAGCCCGTTGAAGTGGTCCAGGTTGTCGTGGGTGACGATCGCGTCCTCCAGCCGGGTGATCCCCAGGGCCCGCGCCATGTCCGCGGCCTGCCGCCCGACCCGCCGGTCCAGTGAGCCGCAGTCCCACACCAGCCCGTGCCCGCCGGAATGCACGATCAAGCACGACCCGTCACCGACATCCATCATGTCGATCCGTACCCCGCCGCGGTCCCTCCAGATCAGCGGCTCCACAAAGACCCACCCGATCACGAGCATGCACGCCGCGATCATCGCCGGTGATCTGAGCTTCGCCGGGCGGATCGCCACCGCCGCGGCCAGCGCCGTGGCGATCAATGCCCAAAGCGCGCTGATCCGGTGCATCCGCACCGATGAGCCCGGCAACGAATCGACCCACCCGATGAACCCCAGCACGCCCTCGGCGATCCATCCCACGGCCCCCGCGGTCGAGGCCGCCGGCTCGGGGGCGATCACGCCGAGGGCAACCTGCAGGTACCCGGCCACCATCAGCACCATGACCATCGGGACCAGCGCCATCGAGGCCAGCGGCGCCAGCAGACTCACAAGCCCCGCGTGATAAAGGATCGCGGGCATCGCCACCAGCCAGCAGGCCAGGTTGGTCGCCGCCAGGTTGCGAATCCACCGTGACCACCGGGCCATCAGGCCGCGGGGCTTGTCCACGCCGCCGATGGTGAAGGAATGTCGGTTGAGCACGGCGTGCTTCTGCGTATGTGAGAGCATCACCAGCAGCCCCGTCACCCCCATGCTCAGTTGGTACCCCAGCCCCATCGCGTCCAACGGCCTCCAGATCAGCAGCCCCACGCCCACCCACGCCAGCACGGTCATGCGGTCGTAGCGCCGCCCGAACCGGCCCGCGATCAACAGGGACGCCACGATCACCGCTGCCCGCACGATCGGCGGCCGCATCGGGATCACCAGCACCATCAGCACCAGCACCGTGGCGATGATCGCCGTCTCGACCCGTGGATGCTCGCCGATGGCCCGGATCGCGAAGACCGCCAGCAGGATCACCAGTGCCAGGTGGAAACCCGAGATCGCCAGCACATGGGCCACGCCGACCCGCTGGAACGCGTCGTACACGCCCGCGAAGACCGGCTCCCGCTGGCCCAGCAGCAGCGCACCCAGCATCGCCCCGCCCGGGTTGGCCTGCTCGGCGTCCCCGGCCAGCCCGATCGCCGCCAGACCCCGTGTGCGGATGAGCGATCGCAGTTCCAGCAGCTTTGCTTTGACGCCGGGCAACAGCCCGTCGTGGGCGAGCACGCTGATCTGGGCCGCATCGCCCACCACGATCGTGCCCACCCGTCCGGACTGGACACCCATCGCACCCCAGTCGGGCTCGCCGATGTTCCGCGCGCCCGGCGGCGGGGAATAGAGACCCAGCACGGTGATCCTTCGCCCTGCGCTCAGGCCGATCCCATCGGGAACGATCAGGCGGGCATCGCCGGAGGCCGGTGTCCAGCTCCCGCGTCCACCGGGATCGACGGCGTAGACCGATTCGATTCGGATCCGCGCGACGGTCTGGGAGTCGGGCCACATCGGCGGGTCGGCCAGGCCGGGCATCCGGCGCTGGGTGCGGGGCGGCTCGATCAGCACCCCCCGGACCTCGATGGGCACGCGGGCCCGGCGGGCATCGATCTCGCCCACGACCAGATCGAGCCGGTCGGTCCCCGCGGCACTGGTGCGGAGCTGGGTCCAGCCGATCGCCATCGCCAGCACGCACAGGGCGAACGCCGCCGGGCGCAACCGGGGCCCCAGAGCGACCGCGCCTCCCGCCAGGGCGCAGCCGGTGCTGAACCACAGGACGGGGTTGGAGAGGCCGGTCGGGAGATGACCCGAGATCACCACGCCGACGATCGCCGCGCAAAGGGCGGTCAACGCCCTGCCGCGGGCGGCCTGCGCGTGTGTTAGTCCCCGGTGGTCATCCACAGAGTCAGTTGTACCCTAAACCGGGTGGTTTTGCACGGAAAAGCCCCGCCATTTGGCGGGGCCGGGAGACTTTTGGATGGTGCAAGCAATGCTCAGTTGACGGAGTTGAGCAGGTAGTCGAAATCGGTGCCGATGTCCAGCGTAATAAACGCGCCGTCCTCATCGCGGTGGCGGGGTGCATCATCGTCTTCACCGGACTTGAAGTTATTCCCGAAGTCGACATGGAACTCGCTGCCTTCGGAGTGGGCGTTTGCGGCCCAGCCCTGGCTGTCGGTGCCGAAGTAGTAGCCGTCGATGCCGCCGGACTGGACGATCAGATTGCCGCGGGGCTGGGCGGGATAGATGTCATGCGGGGGGGCATCGTCGAGTGAGACGCCGCTGGGCAGCAGGTAATAGGAAGGGCTGGCGAGCACGGTGGCCAGGGTCTTGATGCGCTCCTCAGCGTCGACCGGGACATTGTTGCCACCCTGCGGGCGAAGCGGGCTCAGCGCGCTCAGGGCGGACTGGTTGATGCCGCCATCACCGACGGAGATCGCGTTCTCGCCAAAGAAACACTCGTTGGAAGCGAGGTAGAACCACGCCGGGCCGCCGGTGCCGTCGGCGCCCCCGCCGGGATCGGAGACGGTCTGGGCGAACTGCTCATAGGGATCCGTATCGCCATCGGGGTCGATCGAGCCGCGTGCCGATTCGTCCTTGGTCCACACCAGCAGCGGGTTGCCGAAGGCATCGACGATGTCGGGCATGAGGTGCTGGCCGTTCTGATCGGTTGTGCTCTGCTGGCCACCATCGAACTTCATGGTGCGGATGAACTTGGAATCGGGCGCGAAGTACGCCCCGCCGCTGCCGATGAGGTTGTAGTTGACCACCACGGCGTTGTCATCGCCGTTGTTGAAAGGTGCGATCGAGATGATGCCGGCGTCCTCGTTGATCTCGGACTGGTAATCCTCGTAGCTGCCCAGGATCACATCGCTGCCGCCCAACTCGAGCATGACATTCTCCATCGCCGACATGCCCGCGATCAGGTTGGCGCTGTCGCCCATCTGCGAGGGGGAGTACCAGCCGGGCATGCGCGAACCGTTGTCGTTGGAGAACGAGCTGACCGCGTTGGTGAACGCGTTCATCATGTTCTGCGTGGCCGACCGCTTGCCCGCGCGGCGGGCACCGGTCAGCGCCGGCAGGAGCAGGGCCATGAGCACCGCGATGATCGCGATCACCACCAGCAGCTCGACAAGCGTAAAGCCGCCGCGGGCCCGGCGGGCAGGGAAAGGTCTGGATGGGGTCGTGAGGGGCATGCGTGTACTCCGTTTGGATAAATTGGTTGCCGGCCGTGTCCCCACC
>JBBDKK010000041.1:0-6582 GCA_040879395.1 Phycisphaerales bacterium | reverse complement strand
GCCCGTTCCAAACCCCACACCGACAAACGACCAGCCACCTTCCGCGCCGGCCCCCGCGATCAACGACCGCCCCCAGAGCACCCACAGGCCGCACATGAGCTCCGAGCGCTCGTGGCTGGACCGCGACGATTCGCTTCCGATCAACCCCGACTACGGCTTCGATCAGTTTGTCATCGGCCCCAACAACCAGATGGCCCACGCCGCCGCCGTCGCCGTCGCCGACAACCCCGGCCACGCCTACAACCCCCTCTTTATCCACGGCGGGGTGGGATTGGGCAAAACCCACCTCCTCCAGGCCATCTGCCTCAAAATCAAGGAAGACCACCCCGGCATCACCATGCACTATGTCTCCTGCGACGGCTTCATGACCCAGTTCATGAACGCCGTGCAGTCCGGACGCATGGCCGAGTTCCGCCACACCTTCCGCGATGTGGACCTGCTGGTGATCGACGACATCCACTTCCTGGCCAAGCGCGACCGCACCCAGGAGGAGTTCTTCCACACCTTCAACTCCCTCTACCAGGCCAACAAACAGATCATCATGAGTTCCGACGCCCCGCCAGAGGAAATCCCCGACCTCGAGGAACGCCTCGTATCACGCTTCCTGTGGGGATTGGTCGTCAAGGTGGACAAACCGGGCTTCGAGACCCGCGTGGAGATCCTCAAACGCAAGGCCGAGGACCGCAACCTCGTCCTGCCCGACAATGTCGCCACCGAGATCGCCCACCACATCGACACCAACATCCGTGAGCTCGAAGGGGCGATCACCAAGCTCCAGATCACCGCCAGCATGAAGAAAAGGCCCATCGACCTGGACCTCACCCGCGAAGCGCTGGGCTCTGAGTTCGCGGCCTCGATGGTCAGCACCGGCACCGGGCCCGGCATCGAACAGATCATCTCCGAGGTGAGCAACTTCTTCCATGTCAAGCGGGCCGAGTTGCTGGGCAAGCGCCGCCACAAATCGGTGTCCCACCCCCGCCAGATCGGCATGTACCTCGCCCGCCAGCACACCAAACACTCGCTCGAAGAGGTCGGGGCCCATTTCGGCGGCCGCGACCACACCACCGTGATGCACGCCGTCCGCACCATCTCCAAGAAGTGCAAGGACGACCAGGAACTGCTGGGCCAGATCCGCAACCTCGAAACCCGCCTCCGCTCCATGTGAACCCCCGTTTTTGGCGTAATTCTGCACACAAACGCCTGTGCTGTTCACCGTCTGCACGCGCCTATTTCTTCTGTGAACGATCTGTGGATAACCACGCGGTTGCGCGCCGTTGCGCCCAACCTGTCAGCCCCCCGGGGGTCACCCGCCAGTCACGACAACCGGGTAATCGCGCCCCACCGATCGCAGCCGCCACAGAACCGACAGGATGCCCAACCGCTCCACTCGCTGCTAGATTCCTATAAACACACAACTTACACCACGCATCGGCAACTTATCCCCCAGTTGGGCGCACCAATTCCTACCACCACCAATTCTCCTTACTGTTGAGTAAGAGAGAAGAGACAACCGCTCATTGAACCCGGGGTGTGTGAAAATGGGTTGATCCCACGATGTGACCGCCCTGTGGATAGAGCGTGCAAAGCATCTCCGGACGCAAGTGTCCGTCTTCCAATGATTAAGGATTCTTCATACACTGGCACACCGGGCACCAGCAGGTTGTCCGCTGGGCGAGCGAGGCCGATTCGATTGCGCCGCCGCACACGATGCACGCCTTCCCCGCCCGCCCGTAGACCCGGTGGAGCAGTTGGGCCGAGCCGGATCGATCGCTCGCGTCCCGGTAGTCCCGCAGCGTGGACCCCCGCGCGTCCACGGCCCGCGCCAACACCGCACGGATCGCCCCGGCCAACCCACGCACCTGGTGGTGATCCAGATCGCACCCCCGCGTGCGTGGATGGATGCCCGCCTCGAAAAGGGCCTCGTCGGCGTAGATGTTCCCCACCCCGGCGATGAGCTTCTGGTCCAAGAGCGCGGCCTTCACGCTCCGCGTGGTGCCGCTGAGCCCCGCGCCAAGCTCCGCCGCCCGGATCTCCAGACCGTCGGGGCCCAGCTCGCTCCATGCCCGCTGAAGCGATTCCCGCGGCCCGTGGAGCACCACGCCCCCGAACCGCCGGGCATCGCGGAACGCCACCCGGCCCCCGGTATCGAGTTTCCACACCACATGCACATGGGTCGCCGGGACGATCCGCGGCTCATCGGTCAGCAGCACCCGCCCGCTCATCCCCAGTTGCACCACCACGCACCGCGCCCGCCCATCGCGGTCGGTGCCGATCAGGGCCAGTTGTTTGCCCTTGCGGGCGATCTCGGTGATTCTGGAACCCACCAGCAGCGATCGCGGATCGATCGGGCCCCGCCGCGGGTTGGGGTTGCCCGATGCCCGATCCCGCACGACATCACGCCTGCGGACATCGCAGTCGGTGATCGTCCGCCCCACGATGGGCAACAGCCCCCGGCGCACGGTTTCGACCTCTGGCAGCTCGGGCATGGCGGTTCACCCGTTCTTCTCGTCGGTTTTCTGGTTTTCCCGCCGCCGGGCCCGCAGGTCGCTGAAGAACCCGCTGAGCTGGGCCCGGCATTCCGCCTCCAGCACGCCGGGGATTATCTGGCAGCGGTGGTTCAGACGGGGGTCGTCGCACAGGGAGAACAGCGTCCGCACCGCCCCGGCCTTGGGGTCGCTGGCCCCGTAGACCAGCCGCCCGATCCGGGCGTTGACGATCAGCCCGGCGCACATCGGGCATGGTTCGAGCGTGACGGCCAGCGAGCAGTGGTTCAGCCGCCAGTCGCCGATCTTCTCGCAGGCCGCGAGGATCGCGCTGAACTCGGCATGGCCTGCGGGGTTGTTGTGCATCTCGCGGGTATTGTGGGCCTGGGCGATCACTTCCCCGGTTTGGGTGTCATAAACCACCGCGCCCACCGGCACCTCGCCCTCGGCCGCGGCCCGGTCGGCCAGCTCGAGCGCCGCGCGCATCATGGCGATGTCCAACTCGCCGCCGGCTTGGTCGGGGTGGGTGCCCATCAGCCCTCGCCCGCGTCTTCATCGGTCACGGCGTCCGGGTCCTGGTTCATGTGCGTGCGGCCTTTGCCCAGCACCTTTTCCACCGGCAGGACCCGCAGGATGAACAGGCCCAGCTCATAGAGCAGGTACAGCGGCGTGGCCAGCAGCAGCATCGAAACCGGGTCGGCCGGGGTCAGGAACGCGCCCAGCACCACGCTGATGGCGATCGCGTAGCGCCGGTACTTGCGCATCTTGAGCGGATCGATCAGCCCCACCCAACCGAGCATGATCACGACCACCGGCGTCTGGAACGCGATGCCGAACGCCAGCCCCAGGTTCAGGATCGTCTTGATGTACTCGCTGATGCGGTACTGCTGGGCGATGAAGATGTTCGAGGTCAGCGTCACCACGCGGATCAGCGGCTTGTCGCCCTCCATGCCCACGCAGATCCGCTGCTGGCCCAGCGTTTCATTGATCCACACCATCCCAGGCGTCGGGTCCGGCGGGTCCGCGGCCAGCACCGGGATGACCGGGAACACGATGCCCTCGGGCACCGGGGCGGTGAGCACCGCCGTCTCGCTGACCTTGGCCCCGAAGCCGATGAAGAACGCCAGGATCACCGGCAGGATGATGAAGTACAGGAACAGCACGCTGCAGACCGTCAGAACCCCCGAAAACGGGATCAGCAGGTGCACGATCCGTCGCTCGTGGATATAGAGCCCGGGCGCGACGAACAGCCAGAGCTGGTAGAGCAGCCATGGCGAGCCCAGCAGCACGGTGATGATCAGCGCGATCTGGATTACCGCCCCGAAGGTCTCGAAGGGCCCGGTGGCCAGCAACTGGGCCCCTTGCCCGGCTTTGGTGAGTTCATCGCGGGCGGGCTCGATGAGCATCTGCAGCAGCGGGCGGCCGAAGGCGAAGGCGACGGCGAAGATCGGCACGATCCCGGCGATGGCCCAGAAAACCCGCTTGCGCAGGTCCTCGAGGTGGTCACCGAAGGACATGATCAACCCCTCGTCGAAATCGAAGCCCCGCGTGTTCTCGCGGCCCGGGACCTGGGATGGGGCTCGTTTCTTGAACATGGATCAGGATCAGTATCTGGGGGTGGATTTGACGGGAAGGGGTTGAAACCGCCTTGCCGTGGCGGGAAATCGGTGGGATAGGCCGGGGTCGGGGAAACAATCGGCCGGAAAATCGGTACAAGATGACGGGCCCGGCGGCGAGGGGCATCTTAGGGGAACATCGGCCCGGGCACACCGGCCGGGTCAACAGTCATGGGCGGCGTGCACACTTGAGCGAGCAGGGGTTCAACGAGGCGACGGTCAGCGCGGCGATCGCGGGCGATCGCGATGCGGCGGCGCTGCTGTGGGAGCAGTCGCGCCGGTGGGCCGCGGCGGTGCTGCTTGCCCATAAGCCGCGGGACGCGGACCTCGACGATCTGCTGCAGGCGGTGGCGATGCGGGTCTGCACCCGGATCACCACGCTCACCGAGCCCCGGGCCTTCAAGGGCTGGCTGCGGACGGTGGCGATCAACACCGCCCGCGAGGAGGGGCGGCGGACAAGCCGGCGGCGAAACTCGATGCTGCGATTGGTGGGGATCGAACGGGCCCGGGAGAACGCGGTTGTCCCGGGCGATGAGGCGTTGGCCCGCGATGAGGAATCACGCCGGGTCTACGAGGCGGCCCGATCGCTGCCGCCGGGATACCGCGAGCCGGTGCTGCTTCGATGCCTGCGGTCGATGAGCTACGAGCAGATCGGCGAGGTGATGGGCCTGCCGGTCACCACCATCGAGACCCGCATCGCCCGCGGACGCCGGATGCTGCGGGAGATCCTTGAGAGCCAGCAGCAAGAGACAGAAGAACCCACCCGCGGGCCCGCCCAGGAGGCGACGCCCGCGATCGGAGGTGCACGATGAGCATGGAAAACGAACACAACAACACGACAGATATCCGAGGCGATGGCATTTACGACCTGCCCTTGCCCGGCGACGACCGTGATCGACTAATCTCGCGGATCGCGGACGGGATGGCGGACGCCGGCGACTGGGCGCGTCTGCGGACGGCCGTCGGCGAAGACCCGGCGATCTGGACGGACCTGATCGAGACCCAGCGTCAGCAGCGGTCCCTGTGCGCGGAGCTGACCCATGCGGTGTCCGCGGCCGATCGGGTTCCTTTGCCCCCTGGGATTGACCACAACGGGATCGCCGACGATCATCCGACCCGGCTCCGCCTGGACATGGTTTCTCGCTGGGGCGGCTGGGCCGCGGCGATCGCCCTGGTGCTGGTCTGGTTCGTGGGAAACCCGCCCGCTTCGGGGCCGGGGGATCCCACGGAGATCCAGCAAGCGGGCCTGCTGAGAGGGTTTACGCCGCTGAAAGAGGCCCGGTCCGACGAGGCCTTCGATCAGTACCTCAGCGCGGGTCGCCGCTCGGGCACGGTGGTGGGGGAGATGCCCGAGCAGATCGTCATCGAGACCCGCCCCATGGCCGATGGCACCATCGAGGTGCTGCTTCTGCGGCAGGTGATCGAGCGTCAGGTGATCGACCGCGCCTACCGGCAGATGCACGACGAGACGGGCAACGCCTTCGCCGTGCCCGTGCGGCTGGAGCCCACGGAGCGGATGGCGTTCTGAAAAAAGACCAATGGGAAACGGATACATCCAACAACGCGACGGCCCGACGCCGGGTGCGCATCCAACCAGTACAACAACAATCGCATCGGGCATGACCCGATCCACACGCAACAGACAGGAGCACATCCATGCAGCTATTGAACCACCACTCCAAAAACGCGATGCTCGCGGTCCTCATCGCCGCCACCGGCCTGCCGGCAAGCGGGGCCTTGGCCCAGTTCCGGGCCGAATACGGTGAAACGAAGGCCGCCGCAGAGGCCCGTCAGTCCGAGGGGGACAAGGACACCCGGCGGACCATCACCATCACCAGCGATGACAAAGAGCACAAGTACGAGGTCCGGATCGTCAACGGCGAAATCAAGCTCGCCAAGCTCGACGGCAAAGAACTCGGCCCTGAGCGGGTCAGGATCACCGCCGATGCGGTCGTCTTCCTCGGCGAGGACGGCAAGAAGCTCCATGAGTTCAGCCTGCCGGCCGTTCCCCCGTCCCCCGCCGCCCCCGATGCCCCACAGATGCGCTCCGGGCCCGCGGTGATCGAGATGCGCGATGACCAAGGACGCACCCTCGTCACCCGCGGCGAGGTCCGGCTCAATCAGCCCAAGGTCATGCTGGGCGTCAACATGAGCGAACCCTCCGCCGCGCTCCGCAAGCAGCTGCGGCTGGATGAGGGGATGGAAGTCATCCTGATCGAGCGGGTGATCGAGGGCCTCCCGGCCGACAAGGCGGGGCTGGAAGAGTTCGATGTCATCGTTTCGATCGATGGCAGCGAGGGCGCCAGCACGGGCATGCTGAGCAGCACGCTGGCAGGAAAAAGCCCCGACGACCGGCTCGAAATGGTCGTACTGCGGGGCGGGGAAAAGGTCCGGTTGACCGCGACGCTCGCCGCGTATGACCCCAAAAAACTCGGCGGCTCGTCCGGTTCCGCGCCCACGCCCGAAGGCATCGAGCGTGAGCT
>JBBDKK010000040.1:736-6625 GCA_040879395.1 Phycisphaerales bacterium | reverse complement strand
GTCGAATAACACCGGCTCGTGAGGCCGCCCGCGTAACACACGGACCGTGAAACGGTCCGCCCGATCCGCGGAGCCCGCAGCCCACCTCGGCCCAAATCATGACGCAGCCGTCGATTGCCCGGAGCGCACCGACAGGCCGCCGACAATCTCCCCTCCCGCTCGCCAGCGACGCGCCTCCGCGCCCCGCACGGCCAGCCGGACACCAGCCGACCCCCGTGGTCGGCCCGCGTGGGACCTTGAATCGGCCGCTGCGACCACTTCAGCGAGCACCGCGTGCAGACGCACCTGCCCAACACCGATGCCCATCAACACGGACGCCATGCGCGTCGAGATGCGCACGCGTTCGGATCATTCGCCGCCGGCGTTGATCCGTTCGCGGAGCTGTTGCCGCAGGCCTGAACACCGGGGCCGCTGACCAGCACAGGGTCAGCCCAATGACAGACGATCCCAAGAACACTTCTTCCGACCACGCCGCCGACAGCACCGACAACCAGACCCCCGACAGCGGCTCCAAGCCCGCTGGCAGGTCACGCAAGAAGTCGGCGGCCAAGAAGACCACGCGCAAGCCCGCCGCCAAAAAGACCACCAAAAAGACGGCCAAACCGGCGGCCAAGAAGACCGCCAAGAAGCCCACCAAGAAGCGTGCCTCGCGCAAGAAGGCCGCCGCCAAGTCCGCCCCGGAAGAGGGCGCGGACACCGGTGTCGATGCCCCCGAGCCCGCCACGCCGGATTCGACCGATGATCTTTTCGACGAGCCCTCCCCGGTTGCCGCCGCCGACGCGGACTTCGACGAGGATGACGACGATGTCGAAGTGGACGATCGATACGACGACGACGAGTCGGACGACCCCCGCGCCCGGTCCTCGGAGCGTGCGCAGGCCGGCGACGATGAGGATGAGGATCAGGAAGACGAAGACGGCGATACGGACGGGGGCGGTCGCGGACGCCGGTCGCGTTCCTCACGGACCCGCAAGAAATCCGCCTCTTCATCCTCTGACCGCAAGCCCGCCGCCCGTTCGTCGTCCAGGTCCTCGGGCCCGGCCGAGAAGAAGGTCACCAAGTCCGAGATGATCATCAACTATGTGCCCGGCGAGGAGTGCCGCATCGCGATGCTCGAGGACGGGCAGCTCGAGGAGTTGATGGTGGAGCCCACCGACCGCGTTTCGCGGGTGGGGAACATCTATGTCGGTCGTGTGGCGAACATCGAGGCCTCGATCCAGGCGGCCTTTATTGATTTCGGCACCGAGGAGAACGGCTTCCTGCACATCTCCGACCTGCACCCGCGCTACTTCGCCACCGGCGATGAGCAGACCGAGCGCGTCGGCAAGAAGACGCCGCGTCGCAGCCGCCCTCCGGTCCAGGACTGCCTCAAGAAGGGCCAGGAGATCATTGTTCAGGTCCTCAAGGAGGGCGTGGGCACCAAGGGCCCGACGCTCACCAGCTACCTCTCGATCCCGGGCCGCTTCCTGGTGATGATGCCGGGCATGGACAAGGTCGGCGTCTCCCGCAAGGAAGAGGACGACGACAAGCGCAAGGCCGCCAAGCAGATCCTCTCGCAGCTCGAACTCCCCGACGGGTTCGGGTTCATTCTCCGCACCGCGGGCTTCGATCGGACCAAGGCCGAGCTTAAGCGCGATCTGGCCTACCTCGCCCGGTTGTGGAAGGACATGGAGACGCGGCGCAAGAAGGGCAAGAAGCCTCGTCTGCTGTACACAGAGAGCGACCTGCTGGTCCGCTCGATCCGCGATCTCTTGACAAGCGAGGTGCAGCGGGTGGTGATCGATTCCGAGCCCGCGCTCAAGCGGGTGGCCCGGTTCATCAAGATCGCGGCTCCGCGGAGCAGCACTAAGCTCTCGCACTACACCGCCAGCCGGCCGATCTTCCATGCGTTCGGGATCGAGCCGCAGATCAACGCCATCCACGCCCGCGAGGTGGAACTTCCCTCCGGGGGGCGTCTGGTCCTGGATCAGACCGAGGCGCTGGTGGCGATCGATGTGAACTCCGGCCGATCACGCTCGGCGCGCGATGCGGAGACCAACGCCTACAACACGAATCTTGAGGCCGTGGACGCGATCTGCCGCCAGTTGCGGCTGCGTGACATGGGCGGGCTGGTGGTGTGCGACATGATCGACATGCGGCACGCCTCGCACCGCAAGCAGATCGAGCAGCGTTTCAACGAGCGTCTCAAGCGTGACCGGGCCAAGTCGACGACCGCGCCGATCTCGCCGTTCGGGCTGCTGGAGATGACGCGCCAGCGGATGCGGGGCTCGATGGAGTCGCAGCACTTCGCCGAGTGCCCCATGTGCCACGGGCGCGGGCTCATCAAGCGGCCCGATTCGGTTGCCGCCACCGCGATCCGCGATCTGGCGGCCCTGCTCGACTATGACTCGGTCCACCGGGCCGAGTTGGTCGTCAACCCCCGCGTGGCCAGCTCGCTGCTCTCCACCAAGCGCGCCAGTCTCACCCGCATCGAACTCATCTGCGGCAAGACCCTCGATGTCCGCGTGTCGGAATCGCTGCCGATCGACCGCGTGGCGTTCTATGCCTACGACGCCAGCGGCTCGGATGTCGCCATCGACAAGCTGCGCTCTTCGCGGGGCTCGGACCCCGAGCCGCATGTCGTGGAATGGCGCGACGAGAGCGACCGCGACGGGTCCTGGGCCAAGGACCCCTTGGAGGAGGTGGACGAGACCACCGTGCAGAAGCTGGCCGAGGAGATCGCCCGCAAGGCCGAGCAGGCCGAGCATGTGCAGCTCCCGGTTGAGGGCGATCTTGATGATCACGACAGCGACGGTGAGCCCCGCAAGAAGCGTCGCCGGCGTCGGCGTGGCGGGCGTGGCCGGTCCGAGGGCGAGCAGGGCGAGCGGGGGGGCGAAGACAACGCCGAATCCGAGCCGCGGACCCGCCGATCCGAGCGTGATGAGGATGAACAGGACGACGCCGAACAGGGCGGCCGGGGCGATGAGGACCGTTCCGGTTCCGATCAGTCCGAGACCGACAGCGACGGCCAGCCGCGCAAGAAGCGTCGCCGGCGTCGGCGTGGCGGGCGTGGCCGTTCGGGCGGGGGTGAAACCGGCGGCGAGCGCGGCGAGGGGGACGAATCGAACGAGCCCCGCGCGGATCGGTCCGACGAGCGGAAGCGGGACGACCGCGGTCGGGACAGGCGCGAGGAGCGCGAAGAGAGTCAGGAATCTTCTGATTCATCTGGATCTTCTGAATCCTCGGACGATGACCGGCAGGATGGGGATGGGCCGCGCAAGCGTCGCCGCCCGCGTCGTCGGCCCAGCCGGGGCCAGTCGGCGGAATCGGAGCGATCGCAGGACGATTCGGGCTCCGAGCGGCAGGATGCCCGCGAGGAAAGCGGCGGCAAGGATTCGGGCCCGATTGCCGAGCCCAAGCCCAAGAACCGCCGTCGCCCCGCCAAACCCGCGGCCGACAGGTCCGCCGACAAACCCGCTGACAAACCTTCCGCGGGAAGCGGTGCCCGTTCGGACGGCAAGCCCGAGCGTTCTGGCTCCTCCAAGGTGCCGGAGAGCAACGGCAAGCCGGACACCCCCAAGCCCCGGCGTGGGCTCTATTCCAACGCGCGCCGCACCTTGTCGGCGAGCGAGTTGGCCAAGCTGGGCATCGAGTAATCCGGGAGCGCGTTCGTGAGCGATCAGCATGACAGGGCCCGCCCAACCGCGCTTAAGCGGATCATCGTCCTGGGCAGCACCGGGTCGGTGGGTGTGCAGACCCTTGAGGTGATCGAGCATCTCAACGCGCTGGCCGATCGGCATCTCCACGGCACCCGCTACGAGGTGGTTGCGCTGGCCGCGGGGCGCAACCACGGGGTGTTGTTTGATCAGGCACGGCGTCTGGGCATCAAGGACCTGGCGCTGAGCGAGGGCGGCGATCATCCCAGTGAGCCCGGCCTGCGCGTGCGCGTGGGGGCCGATGCGGCCACGCGTCTGGTCGAGGATGTCCCTTGCGATCTGGTGGTGGGGGCGATCGTGGGCATCGCGGGGCTTGGCTCGGTGCTGCGGGCGATCGAGCTGGGGACCGATGTCGCGCTGGCGAACAAGGAAACCCTTGTGGCGGCGGGTTCGCTGGTCACGGAGGCGGCGTTCCTCTCCGGGGCGCGGATCCTGCCGCTGGATTCGGAGCACGCGGGGGTGTGGCAGTGTTTGCGGGCCGTGGATCATCACCAGCCGTGCCCGCCGATGTACACGCCCGATTGCGTGTCGCGTGTGGTGCTCACGGCCTCGGGCGGGGCGTTTAGAGACCGCACGCGTGAGCAGGTGGCTGAGGCGACGATTGAGGATGCGCTGAACCACCCCAACTGGGACATGGGCGCGAAGGTGACCATCGACACGGCCACGCTGATGAACAAGGCGCTGGAGCTGATCGAGGCGCACTGGCTCTTCGGGCTCAGTGCCGAGCGGCTTGGCGCGGTGATCCATCCGCAGTCGATCGTGCATGCGCTGATCGAGTGCGCTGATGCGTCGGTGATTGCGCAACTGGGCGCGCCGGACATGAGGGCGCCGATCCAGCACGCGCTCTGCGGCGGGCAGCGGCCCGATGGCTGCGCTCCGCGGCTGGATGTCACGAAGTTGGGGGGGCTGGAGTTTATCGAGATCGACCACGATCGCTTCCCGGCGATCGGGCTGGCGATGGCGGCCATCGAGGCGGGGGGTGATGCGGGGGCGGCGCTCAACGCGGCCAACGAGCAGGCGGTGCGGGCGTTCATGAACGGCGAGCTGGCGTTCGGCCAGATCGACGAGCGGGTGGCGGCCGTGATGGATGCGTGGCGGCCTGGTCCGATCGCAAACCTTACCGATGTCCTCGACGCGGATGCCCGCGCCCGTGAGCTTGTGGATCGCGCCGGGCGGGCGCGGATCGGGGGGCGCTGAGATGGCCCGACCCGCACCCGGCAAAGGCGCGCTCACGCCCGCCCAGCACCAGCGGTTGCGTGAGCAGCTCAAGGCGATCATGGGTCAGATCGGCAGCGGGCAGATCCCGCAGGCGGCCGCCGCCCTCAAGCCGCTGCAACGCAAATATCCGGCCCAGGCGGAGGTGGCGCATGTCGCCTCGGGCCTGCACGCGCGGTTGGGGGAGCACGAGCGGGCGATCTACCACGCGCGGCGGGCGATTGAACTGGCGCCGGGGCAGGGCGACTACCACGCGGCGCTGGGCACGCTGCTGGTCCAGAACGACAGGCATGACGAGGCCATGGGCCCGCTGGACAAGGCGCTGGCCCTCAAGCCCGGCCTGCGGCTGGCGATGGTGGCACTGGGGATTGCCCGGATGCAGACCGGGGAGATCGATCGGGCCCGCGAGATTTTCTCGGAGGTGCTCAGGGACCATCCGGGGGATGTGGAAGCCGCGAACAACCTGGCGCTGCTCGAATCGGACACCGCCCATGCCCACCGGGCCGTGGAAGTTATCTCCGCGGCCCTGGAGCGGGTGGGCGAGGACCCGATGCTGCTTGATGGGTTGTGCATGTTCGCCTCGTACGATGACCAGCTCTCGTCGGAGGAGGTCTTCGCGATCCACAAGCGATTCGGCGACAGCGTTCAGCGCCGCGTGCGGACGCCGGGGCGGTATGCCAACAGCCCCGATCCGGATCGGCGCGTCCGCGTGGGGTTTGTGTCACCGGATCTGCGGACGCATTCGGTGGCGTACTTTCTGGAACCGATCTTTGAGCACCTCGACCGCGGGCGATTCGAGCTATGCGTGTACTCGACCACAGCGCACCCGGACGCGATGACCGAGCGGCTGCGGGGGCATGCGGACCAGTGGCGCGATTGCACCGGCGGCATTGCCGATACGCACCAGCGGATCGCGGCGGATCGGGTGGACATTCTGATCGAACTCACCGGGCACTTCGCGGGGAACCTGCTGCCGCTG